>CAYNVK010000044.1:0-13687 GCA_964400395.1 uncultured Lentimicrobiaceae bacterium
ATTTTAGGCTCCAGGTTTGTGTCAGTTGGGGTTACTCTTTCAACCCAGAAATCCTGCGTTCCGTCTTCATCAACCTCAGTCATGGTATCGAGGTCACAAAGCCAGGTTCCGCGTATTGACAGGGTGGTGCATGAGCTCAATATCGTACCATCGGTTTTGTACGTTACTGCTTTAAATGTTAATTTATAATTATCGGCCTGGTCAACCGAAATCACTTCCATTTTACCAAAATTTCCGAGGCTGGTTTTGTAAAAAAGTATGTCGCCGGCCTTGAAATAAATACCCCCCGAATTAGATATTACCAGCGGAGCAACCGACATCTGTGCTTCTTTGGCCTTGATATTGGCCAATGAAAGATCAGCATAACTGACTACCTTGGGCTCATCCTGAGTATCGTCTTTCTGACAGGAATTGCTCAAAACTACCACCAACAACAAAATGGCGGTAATTATTTTATTTACAGGATTGTATGCAAGCGTTTTCATAACTTATATTTTTTTGATCGCATTAATAATTAAGAATGAATATTACATTTTTATAAATTCAACCCTGCGGTTCAGTGCTTTGTTGGCCGGCGTATCGTTTGGTGCAACAGGCTGGCTTTCGCCCATGCCATCGGTAAGCAGCCGGTCGCCATTAACACCAAAATTTTTCACGAGCTCGGTTTTTACGGAAGCGGCCCGGCGTTTCGACAGGTCGAGGTTGGCGGCATCGGCACCATCGCTATCGGTATGCCCGACAATTTTTACCTTTACATCGGGTACTTCGTTCAGAATTTTGGCTATTTCTTTCAGGGTTCCATTCGACTCCGGTTTTACCACATCTTTATTTACATCGAAATAAATACCGTAAGTAACCAGTTTGCCTTCGGTCATCAGTTTGTTGCGCATATCAGGAGCACCAACTGCTATTCGGATATTGCTCACCATGGCAGCACCTCTTTCGAACCTTATTCTATCGGGCTTTACACATCCCTCCGGAAATGCTTTGGGTATATCGAATACCTTATCCTCGTTTTGATACAGTCGTAACCTGGACTTTTGTACCCAAATGGCTATATGATATTTTTGATTGGTTTTTTGCCTGAGGTTTGCATCGTCCTTGTATCCTTCAACTTTTAACTGTTCACACTCAGTGCCATAGAGCCAGGTGCTGTAAAATGGCCGGCCATAATCGGTATGGAACTGAAAGCCGCCCTTGCCAGGCACTGTACCGGCATCCCAGGCTTTCACGTTTTTAGCCTGCATAAGCCGCATCATGAAACCAGGCTCATGGTTTTCTTTGTCTTTAATAGGAATCACATCAAACTCCAGGGTGTAGTTGTCGGGCAGTTTAAGTAACGCATCAGTCCATACCGGTTCACCCCCATCAAACTTCATCCAGTTTCCAGGGAACAAATTTGTTGTGACCACCTCAGCTGATCCGTTGGTGTTCCATAAAGCCGGAAAATCGCCAACGGCATCCTGGCTGAAATCTTCGTAAAAGATCACTTTTTCGCCCGGAATAAAATCGTATTTCGAATATGACTGTAATGTTGGTTGATCCTGTTTCCCGCCCGACTGGCTGCCGGTGGTGGCAACTCCGCTTCCTGTTGCCTTGGGATCAGTTTTTTGTGTTGCCGGCGGAGTCGACTTTTTGTTGGTGCCCAAAATACTGTCTTCAACAGCATCGAGTCCTTTGTCGATGCCTTTATCGATCTGATGGTTAATACGGTTGACTGCCTTAGTCTGCACGCGTTTCGGAACATTGATAATTTGGGCATTGGCATAGGTTACTACACCTAAAAGGAGAAATGTAAGAAATTTCAGGATGATCGTTTTCATGATTTTAGAGATTAACTAAATGATTATATGACACATTCCGGTAATAACAAAACTAAAACATGGTAAGGACCAGGGTATCCCTTTTTTCAGGGATTTTGGAAGTGAACGAGGAATATATTCAACTGATGTAAATATAGCAAAATTGTTGCAGAATTATACCGAAACCAATAAAAAAAAGCAGAACGGCAACCTGAAAAAGGTTGCCGTTCACGGGAATACCTGCAATATCCAAAACAAAATAGTTATAGCTAATGCTTCAACTTTTTTATGGCTTGTTACAATTTGATAAATTCAACGCGCCGATTCATTGCTTTATTGGCTGGTGTGTCATTAGGTGCCACAGGTTTGGTTTCGCCCAGTCCATCGGATTCGAGTCGTGCGGCATCAATTCCGAAAGATTTTACCAGTTCAGCTTTTACCGCGGCACCCCGGCGTTTCGACAGATCGAGGTTAGCGGCGTCGGCTCCATCGCTGTCAGTATAGCCTACAATTTTTACACGCACGGTTGGATTTTCCTTCAGCACATCTGCAATACCTTTTAGGGTGCCATATGACTCAGGTTTTACAACATCTTTATTTACATCGAAATAAATACCATAACTTACCAATTTACCTTCTGTGAGCAGCTTGTTTCGCATATCAGGCAGCCCGGCTGCAACCCTGAAATTGGATATCATTGGATTTCCTGATTCCCAAAGCTCGAAACGCATCATATTTATTTTAAGTGAAGGCTCAAAAACTTTAGGCAGATCGAAAATCTTAACCTGATCAAGGTACACTCTCAGCCTGGTTTTCTGCACCCAAAACGACAAGCGGTACTTTTTCCCGGCTTCCATAACAGCATCATCTTTTTCACCATTCATGGTATACCCTTCAGTATTGTATGCGCTATAGGTTGCCCGGAAACCAAAACTCATTTTAACGCCACCGTTTAATCCGGGCACAGCTCCTCCCTCGTTCAAATCTTTCACATTTTGAGAACTGTACATGTAAAACCCAAATTCATAATTCGTATTATCTTCTTCAACCGGATAGCTAATAACATCATATTCAACAGTGAAGTTTTCAGGTAACTTGAGCCCGCCATCTATCACAATTCCACCGGAACCATTCATTTTAAACCAGTTTCCCGGGTATAAGTTAGTTGTTACGACCTCGCCCGAAGCATTTGAGTTCCAGTTTGCAGGGAAATCGCCAACTGAGGTCTCAGTAAAGTCATCATAAAAAATCACTTTTTCGCCCGGAACAAAATCATACTTGGAGTATGTTTGCATGCTCGGTTTTTCTTGTACAGTGGGAGTTGCAGCAGCTGACTCTTCCTCATTTTCCTGTGCCATAACAACTGCAGTGTTTAGCACAAAGGCTGATAAAACAAATACTTGGGTTGTGATTCTCATAAGGTTAAATTTTAATTATTTTTATAAATATGCGGCATCTAAAGATACGTAAAATTACTAAATACGATTATGCTGATTATCCCTGAAAAAAGGGATATTGCAGGACGCGATGCAATATAACTTTGTAAACATATTGCAGAAGGCTTTTTAGTTTATTTTTAACCTATAAATTCCAGCGATCAAAAAAAAAATAGATTATGAAATCAGCCAGTAAGTTTCTGCTTTACGCTATTGTACTCACTATTGCATCGTATGTTCATCAAGCTTCGGCTGTTAACCTTGATTCGCTCGAAAAAGCAATAAACTCCAAAACCATAACAGATCAGGAAAGGATCAGTATTTATAACGATTTAAGCTGGGGTTATCTGTCAGAAGATTTCGAAAAGTCAAAACATTACGCAATTGCCGGCATCGCAATTGCCGAAAAAACTAAAAACCTGCTGATGACCGGCACTCTGTACCGCAACCTGGGTGTTGCATATTATATGATAAGCCAACACGACACTGCCCTGATTCATCTGCGACATGCCCTTGATATTGCGCAAAAAGTAAAGAGCAACCTGCTTACAGCCCAGGTTTACGGAGCAATGGCAAACCTTTACAATGTAACCGGTGAGTACACTAAGTCTCTGCAATATTACCTGAAGGCTTTGCCCATTTTTGAAAAAGAAGGCAGAAAGGACCGCGTTAGAGTAATATTAGGCAATATAGGTTCGCTGAATAATGCCATGCAGAATTTTGATGAGGCCGAAAAGTATTTTTTACAATCGGAAAAGTTAAGCATTGAGTTAAACGACAAAGCCGGGCTTGCCCAGGCTTACGATGGATTGAACAGGGTAAATATACACCGGAAGGATTATAAAAAAGCCCTTGATTATGCTTTTAAAGCAGCAGATTTCAGTCGCCAAACCGGCAACAAGCAGGAGGAAGCCATTGCCATACAAGGCATAGCATGGGTATATTACGAACATTACAAAGATTACAACAAAGCCGAAGCCTATGCTCGTAAAGGTTTAAAACTAACCGAAGAACTCGGGTTCCCTTCTGATATTGCGGCTATGCTTAATACGCTGTCAAATATATATTTCCACCAGGCGCGTTACCGCGAATGCGAAGCTACAGCACTAAAGGCAATTGCTATTGATACCACTGACGCCAATATTTTCAGTAACCTGGCAGCTAATGTAATACGAGCCGGAATACATCTGGGCGATAAAAAACAAGCCCTGTACTATTTCGATCGGTATCGGCAGATTTTCAATATTCAATCGGCTAAGGAATTTCAGCAAGCCCTTCAGGATATGACCGTGAAGTATGAAACAGAGAAAAAAGAAAGGGAAATCCTTAAACTCTCCTCCCAGAAACAAAAACGTAACATTGTGATATACTCTTTGTTTGGACTTTTTATCATACTGGCTGGTTTAGGATTTTCCATTTTTAACAATGTACGTAAAAACAAAATTATTGTTGAACAGCAACTCCTTGTAAAAGAAAAACAACTTGCCGAACTTGAAAAAGAGCGACAGCTAATCGCTACCAAATCAGTGTTAAAAGGCGAAGAATCCGAACGTTCGCGCATGGCCCGCGACCTGCACGACGGGCTGGGTGGACTGCTCTCAGGGGTTAAAATAAATTTATCATCTATGAAAGGGAATTCGATAATTACCAGCGAAAACGCCCAGGCGTTTGATCATGCCATCAGGCTGCTCGATAACTCCATCAGCGAACTGCGGCGCGTGGCCCATAACCTGATGCCCGAAACCCTCAATCATTATGGCCTGAAAACGGCCTTACATGACTTTATAGGTGAAATGGGCAATAACCCGGAAGTAATGCTCACCTTCAGCTTTTTTGGGGCCGATATACGCTTTGAGTCCCAGCTGGAACTCACCATTTACCGCATTGCCCAGGAATTGGTGAACAATGCGCTGAAACATGCGGAGGCAAAAAAAATAGATCTGCAGCTGATTGCTGATGTGGACCGCATCTGTGTGCAAGTGGTTGACAACGGGAAAGGTTTCGATACCAAATGTAATCCCTGCGAAGGCAAAGGACTTTTTGTAATCCGCGATCGCGTTACTGCTTACAACGGCACTTTTGAACTCGAAAGCACTCCGGGACATGGCACCGAAGCAAGTATCGAATTTTTACTATCTTAGCTGTATCAATTCGTTGCCGGAATGCCAAAAGCCCTTATTGTCGAAGATCATCCCATTGTAAGCGACAGCCTCACTAACCTTATCCATACATCGGTTCCGGGGCTGGAATGTTACCATGTTACTACGGCCCACGATGGCCTGGCATGGCTTAATGGCAACAAAGCTGCAATAATCCTGCTGGATATTAACCTGCCCGATATGAGTGGCATAGAGTTTGGTTCCATTGTAAGGTCGCGCTTCCGCGATTTAAACATCCTGGCTATCACATCCATTGAGCAACGGCATGTGGTCGACCATGCCCTTGCCGCTGGCATAAACGGGTATATACTTAAAAGTTCGGATACCGACGAGATCCTGGAGGCTATCACCCAGGTAATGAATGGCAACAAATTTATCAGCAAAAGCGTGGCCGAACTGCTGAAAGGTAAACCAAATGCCAATGCCGACCTGCCAGTGCTTACACGACGTGAAGTTGAAGTGCTCAAGCTGATTGCCGACGGACTTACCAACCAGGAAATTGCAGATAAACTTTTTATCAGTGCATGGACTGTTGACAGCCATCGCAAAAACCTGCTGTTAAAATTCAATGCCAAAAACACAGCCATCCTGGTGAAAACAGCAGTTACAAGCGGAATTATTAGTTTTTGATTGCGGATTGGCGATTGCGGATTGGCGATTGCGGAGTGCGGATTAGAAGGAGATTTGATCTAACATCCAACATCCAACTTCTAACTTCCGAAATCCGACATCCGCAATCCGCAATCCGCAATTAATCTACATTTTCTCCACAAAATCATTCGAATACTGCTGCATAAATTCCTCAGCTTTTATCACCATTTCCCTGGAGCCAATAAAAACCGGCGAGCGCTGATGAAGGCTGTAAGGTTCTATGTCCATGATGCGGCGAAACCCGTCGGTGGCTTTGCCTCCGGCCTGTTCAACAATAAAAGCCATGGGGGCACATTCGTACAGCAGGCGGAGCTTACCATTCGGATTTTTCAACGTACCGGGATAAATAAAAATACCGCCGCGCAGCAGGTTGCGGTGCACATCGGCCACCAGCGAGCCGATATAGCGCGTGTTGTAAGGCCGGAGTGTTGCTTTATCATCTTCCTGGCAATACTTAATATACCGCTTCACGCCTTCGGGGAAATAAATGTAATTGGCTTCGTTAATTGAATAAATGGTACCGTTTTCGGGAATGCGCATATCGGGGTGCGACAGAAAAAACAAGCCAACCGTGGCATCGTATGTAAACCCGTTAACGCCGTTACCGGTAGTGTACACAAGCATAGTTGAACTGCCATACATCACATAACCGGCGGCCACCAGGTTACGCCCGGGCTGCAGCAAATCGTCGAGCGATCCCGACGAACCAATAGCTGTTGTCCGTTTATAGATAGCAAAGATGGTTCCAATAGGCACATTAACCTCAATATTCGACGATCCATCCACGGGATCGAAGGCAACCACATATTTGCCATTCATGGAATATTTGTTGCCGAAAATGATCATATCTTCATTTTCTTCCGAAGCAAGCGCAGCACATTGACCGCCATGTTTCAGCGCATTGATAAATTGCTCGTTGGCAAATACGTCGAGTTTTTTCTGCTCTTCGCCCTGTATGTTGGTACTGCCGAACAAACCATTTACATCGGCCAGGCCGGCACGACGGATTTCGCGGTTCACAATTTTGGCCGCAATACCGATATCATTCAACAAGCGTGTCAGATCTCCGGTGGCTTCGGGATATTCGGCCTGTTTTTCGTTGATAAACTCTACTAAGGTTTTCATGGGCATGGCTGGGGTCCTTTTGTTTTGAGGTTAGGTTGTGAAATTGAAATTTTGATTCATTTTGTCCGAAGTCAGAAGTCGGGAGTCGGAAGCCTCTTCAACGACACAAAACTCGTTCTTCGAAAAATATGACTTTGACAAATAATCAGATTGGTATGATTTCCTTAATTCATTTTAGAATCAACAATAATTTTTCCATGCTCTGCCAACTTCCGACTTAGGTCTTACTACTACCGGCCTTTTTCTTCATTCAAACAAAAATAGTACTTTTACCATGTAATTTCGCAATATGACAAAGGTTTTTAAATTCGGCGGCGCTTCAGTTAAAGACGCTGATTCAGTGCGCAATGTAGCAACGATCCTTCAAAATCATTCACCCGAAAAACTGGTTGTGATTGTTTCGGCCATGGGTAAAACCACCAATGCACTGGAAAAAATCCTGAATGCCTGGTACGAAAATGATGAACGGCTCGGAACTTATATCGCGGAACTGATAAACTATCATCAAAAGATTATTATAGAGTTGTTTCCAGATAAAAAGCACCCGGCTCATTTTAAAACGGATCTGTTGTTCGGCGAACTGGAGGGCTACCTCGAATCGCCACCCAGCCTGCAATACGATTACGACTACGACCAGGTAGTAAGTTTCGGAGAGCTGATCAGCACCACCATTGTGAGCGAATTCCTGGCAAAGGAAGGACTAAACTGCCGTTGGTTCGATGTGCGCGAACTGGTGCGCACCGACAATACCTGGCGTGAAGGAAAAGTAGACTGGAAAATAACCGAAAAACAGATCAGTGAAAAGGTTTCAGCTTTTCTCGATCAATCGGAAGGCAGCCCCGCCATTGCCCTTACCCAGGGATTTATGGGTGCTACCCCGGGCGGAGACACTACAACACTAGGACGCGAAGGTTCCGATTATACGGCTGCCATTTTTGCCTATGCACTTCAGGCCGATGAAATGGTGATATGGAAAGATGTACCCGGGTTGCTCAACGCCGACCCGAAATATTTCAGCCGTACCGAAAAACTGGCAAGCATATCGTACCGCGAAGCCATTGAATTATCGTACTACGGCGCCACCATTATCCACCCGAAAACAATTAAACCATTACAGAATAAAGATATTCCGTTACGCATCAAGTCGTTTGTGAAACCGGGCGACGAAGGCTCCATTATTCAAAACGACACTGCCGCCGACAGTCTGATCCCTTCATTTATTTTTAAAGTAGACCAGGTGCTGATTTCGATTATTCCGCGCGATTTTTCATTTATCGACGAACAAAGCCTGAGCGAAATACTGGCTGTTTTTGCAAGCAATTCAATACACATCAGCCTGATGCAGAATTCAGCCATCAGTTTTTCGGTATGTGTTGATAATAATCAGCGTAAGCTCAGCCGGCTTTTTGAAGAACTGGGTAAAGACTACAAGGTTCGCTATAACACAGGCCTCGAACTGATTACCATACGCCATTACGACCAGGCCACCATTGACCGCGTGATGGAAGATGGAAAAACCGTGTTACTCGAAATGCGAAGCCGGCTTACCGCGCAGTTTGTTGCACGGCCACATTAGGAAATGTTCATTTGAGATGTGTTGAAACAAAGTAAAGCAAGCCAAAATGCTGCCGAAAACCAAATTATGAAGGCTGACGGTACATTTACAACATTTTTTATTAATTTGGCTCTCTTAATGATCACAAATGTTATCGGGAAGGTAGGCTTTAGCTTCGGTCTTCCGACTTCGGTCTTCTGACCCTCAAAAAAAAATAAAACTCAAATACAAAACACATCATGAAAGGCTCAATTTTAATGCTTGCCGGTGGCGGACCTGCACCCGGAATTAATACTGTGATCAGTTCAGTTGCAAAAGTATTCCTTCGCGACGGGTACCGCGTAATCGGTTTGCACGATGGGTACAAAAACCTGTTTACCGATAACCCAAGCACCATCGATATTGATTTTGAGATGGCCGACCGCGTGTTCAGTATAGGTGGTTCCATGTTGCGCATGAGCCGTTACAAACCTGCCGACCTCGAGTTTAAAACCAACTTCTTTGTAAAAAATAACATCAAATTGCTGGTAACCATTGGTGGCGACGATACTGCATCAACCGCCAACCGCATCTCCAAATTCCTGGCCGACCGTAAATTCCCGATACAAAACATTCATGTTCCCAAAACCATCGACAACGACCTTCCGCTTCCCGAAGGCCAGCCTACGTTCGGGTACCAGAGTGCCAAGCAGGAAGGCGTCCGCATTGGCCGTACCATTTACGAAGATGCACGCACCTCGGGCAACTGGTTTGTAGTTTCGGCCATGGGCCGCGAAGCCGGTCACCTGGCTTTTGGTATTGGCGCCGCCTGCCACTACCCCATGATCATTATCCCCGAAATGTTTAACAAAACCAAGGTAACCCTCGAAAAAATCACCCGGCTGATAATTTCATCCATCATAAAACGAAAAATCCTGGGTATTCCTTACGGAGTGGCTATTGTTAGCGAAGGGGTTTTCCATTTTATGAGCGACGACGAAATTGAATCGTCGGGCATACAGTTTACTTACGACGAGCATGGGCATCCGGAACTTGGCACAGTAAGTAAGGCACACATTTACAATATGCTGCTCCAGATACGCCTCAAACAGTTGGGATTAAATGTGAAAAGCCGCCCGGTTGAAATGGGATACGAGTTGCGCTGTATCGCACCAACAGCCTGGGACCTTTTGTATTGCAGCCTGTTAGGCATTGGTGTTAAAAAAATATTCGACGATGGGCTCACCGGCTGCATGGTTAGCTCCGACCCTACCGGCGATATTTTCCCGCTTTTCCTGAAGGACCTTGAAGATGGCCATGGCAAAGTGCGCACCCGTATGGTAACCATGGACAGCCAGAAAGCTCACATGGTTTTTTTCGACAGCATACAATACCTCAATTCGTCCGATATGGAAGCTGCCCGCGAATATGTGAAAAACCCTGAAGAATTTGATTTCATGAAAATCCTGGAATGGTAATTACTGAAAACGAATAAATCAGGCATACCGTAAATTTAAACAGCCCTTTCTTTTCCGAAGAAGGGCTTTTTTAATTCCGTACCAGAAAAATTCTTTGTGTTTATCCTTCCCAATTCAGGCAAAGGAAAACTTTTTTGAGCGAAATATCATCCTCTGAAAGAACATAAAGCTTGTCGCCGGCTGACAGCATTGTCGAACCATTAGGAGTTATAAATTTATCCTCACGCTGTATCATTGAAATCAGGGCAGTTTTGGGTAACTCCAGCTCCACAATTTGTTTCCCGATTACCGGAGACTCTGTGGGGATTACAATTTCGGTGAGTAAGGATTTAATGCTATCACTTAACTCAAGGTCAGCCTGGGTGCGATACTTAAGCTTTTCGGGCAGCGAGAGATGCAGCCACCTGGCTACCAAAGGCAATGTTGTACCCTGTATGAGCACCGACGTAATTGAAATAAAGAACACTATATTGAAAATCATCTGTGCTTTTTCGACCCCGGATATAAGCGGGTAAGTGGCAAATACTATAGGAACGGCACCCCGCAGGCCTACCCACGAAATAAACCAGCGGCTTCGGTTTTGCACCCTGAAAAATATCAGGCTTATAAATACGCCAACAGGCCTGGCAAACATGATCAAAAAGAGGGATATTACAATGCCTATTCCAATAACCGGAACTATCTTGCTCGGGAATACAAGCAAACCCAACGTGAGAAACAACACAATCTGCATCAGCCAGGCAAAACTGTCAAACGACTTGATAAATTTCTTTTTATGGATCAACTCCACATTACCCAGCATTACTGCCGACAGGTAAACAGCCAGGAAACCATTACCGCCCATGAAATCGGTAGCAGAATAACAGAAAAACATAAGCGCTATCACCAGCACGATATACAATCCTTCGTAGTCGAGCCTGATTGAATTTATTATATATTTTCCCAGTTTACCCAGCAAAAAACCGGAAATACCACCAATGATCAACTGTTTCAAAAACAAAGGAATAATGCTCAGCAACCCAGCTTCGGGGTTCAATACTAAGCCTGTGAAAGCAATGGTAAGTATATAGGCAATGGGGTCGTTGCTGCCACTTTCGAGCTCCAGCATGGGCCTAAGGTTGCCTTTCAATGCTATACTTTTTGAACGGAGGATGGAGAAAACTGCAGCCGAATCGGTTGACGACACAATGCTGCCAAGCAACAGCCCTTCATAAATCGAAAAATCAGTAACGGCCCACACAAATACGCCTACACTTACCGCAGTTATCAACACCCCAAGGGTCGATAAAGTAAGCCCCTGCCAAAGTACAGGCTTTATTGATTTGAAATCAGTATCGAGCCCGCCTGAAAAAAGTATGAAATTGAGGGCTACAATTCCTATAAACTGGGCTGTTTTCGGGTTATCATAATAAATCCCGCCAATGCCCTCGGAACCGGCCAGCATGCCAATGGCAATAAAAAAAATGAGAACAGGCACCCCGAACTTAAAAGAGGTTTTACCCGCAATCAGCGAGATGAACAGGAGTATAGACCCTATTAGTAATATATTTTCGGTGGTTAATATCATCTTATTTCAAAACCTGTTTAAACTTAAAAATAAACACCTGCCGGCTCCGAATGTTAAAACGAGCCAATAGGAGAGCAGAAAGATAGAAAACAAATGCCAGATTTGCCCTATTCCTGCAAAAAAATTGATGTTACTAAAACTAAAAAAAGAGAATGTTCCGGAAGTGCATTTTCAACCTAGGGAAAGCGGGCCTCCTGCCCGATCACCTTCCGGTTCCGGTATAATACAGTGAAATTATGTTGATGCAATTTCCGAAACATTCCCGGTTTGTAACGCCTACATCAGACGATCAACAAGCAGTTTTATGATAATCAGCACTACGATAATTGCCCCGAAAAACAAAAAGAAATGGGAGCCTCCGCTGTACTTTTTATCATTCTGCGGTTCTGTATGCATGTTGTCAGTTTCCATGATTTAAAGAATATTATAGTTTGCTCCGGGCTTGCACGCAGCAAAATATCAGCACAGGGTGCAAATCACCGCGTTGATACAAACCTGGAAAAAAATTGAATTGAAACAATTCCGGAATAACCGGAAGAAAAACTGACAAAATCCTACAATCGCAAAATACTATGTAATATAAAAACCGGGATACCGGTATCAATCAGCCTTTTCCAAATTGCATACGGAAGTTGCCGTATTAATGGTTTAGGCAGGTAATTAACTGCAATAATTCTGAAACTGTTAGCAAAAGGAAAAAATTCTGTTTTTCCGGTTAAAGCCTTCGAAACCATGCCATTATCAGGTAGCAGGAAAGGATCCAGCGCTACTGACTTTTGGACCATGCTTTTTTGTATGTCCGATGCTTCGCCAGCCTGGGAGTCAAGCTTTACAATGCTCCCCGCCACCAGTGCCTGAAATAGCACCAATAAAACCAACATCGACATTAAGGGCTTCATCCCCATATAATTTTAGCCTGCAAAAATAAAAATCTTTCGCTTTGAGTTTGTTTAACCTCTCTCATTTTATCCTAAACCCTGCAAACCAACTGCAACCCCAAATCACGCTTTCCGGTTAAAAGCGATATAAACTAAAGACCTGGTTTACTTTTCAGAAGCTTAAATCAAGCCTGGTTATATGACTGAAATGTACCAGTGAATTATTTGTACCCTACCCACTTCCTGTTTTCTTTATCAAAAAGCCAGTAAATCCCGTTGCAATAACTAAAATTGAACATTTCGTAGGCAAGCGCATCCTGGGGTAGTTTTAAAACCTTGGTCAGCAATCCTTCCAGATTAAAAAGTTCAACCTGGTTCTCAACCACGTTAAGCAGCCCGATTTCTGATTTTGGAATGCCTGTAAACGCAACACTTGTAGCATTGTAATCGAACATATCTTCTACATCCCAGTCTAAATCAACATTTTCGGCCTTGGTAGTACCCGGGTGTATAAATATGGTGTTGATGATTTTCCCATCGGCTGGGTTATAATTTTCAACCACAAAATCTTCGGAAGTATCCAGGAAATAAACGGTATTGCTCTTGGCATCGTAAGTCCCGACGGCATGTTCGTTGGGCTGAATCATACCTTCGAAAATGGTTGTAACCGACTCAGGAATTCCTTTCGCATTCAGTTTATACGATACCCAGCCTGTTTCGCTGTAACCGTTGGCCTGAAGCGCCTTTGTTTTTGTGTTGTACCATAATCCACGAACATCGATTTGTGTTTTTAAGTTGGTATCGCTTATCAGTATGCCGCTGGCATTAAAAACACTCATCGGGAAATCCGCATTTCCGGCAATGGCAGTGTAGTATCTTTTTGCAACCGGATCCCAGGTTACGGCTGCGCCATTGGCCCCTCCTTCGCCTTTCACTTTGAGTTCCATTACTTTTTTGAGTAAAACGGTGTCTTGCTTTTTAAGCTGGGCAAATCCAAGCAAACCAGCCATCAAAAAGGCTGAAAGGAGAAGTTTACGTTTCATAAAACTGTTTTTAA
>CAYNVK010000045.1:0-13627 GCA_964400395.1 uncultured Lentimicrobiaceae bacterium
TTTTTGGTTTAAGTACTGCATAGCACAGTTTTTCAATCAGTTACTATCGGATTATCCGGATTTTTGGGCAATACCTTGTAGCTGCTCTTGTGCAAACCACCATTTGACGAAATTCGCCTAATGTTAACAATTTAAAAAACAACCAGATGTTTTACCCGGGGAACACAAAATCCATTAACTTTGAAATACAAATAATAAAGATATGATGTTAAAACGATATATCCTGTTTGGATTTCTTTGCATTTCATTTTTCGGGTTACATGCCCAGATCAATGTGAGCAAGATTGGTTCCGAAGGCATTCCGGCTACAGCCGAAGGTTTGTTTTATTCACTGCCACTCACTGTAATACAGGTTGATGTGGTGGTTAATAAAGTTCAGAAAATAAAAGGGCCCTATGCCGAGTATGCCGATCAGATGCTGGGGCTTTCGCAGGTTACGCTGGCAAATAGTACTGAATACGAACTTAAGGATATCAGCTTAACCTCCTACAATGAGGCTGATCCGGCCCAGTACTATTTTATCCATAAACCACACAAACAAAAGGACAATAAGGTACTCGAGATATTTTTAAACGATGGCGGAATTATTTCAGGAGCCGGCACCATCAGTTTTTCAAAAAAAGGCAGCAATGAACAATTTATTGAACTTTCGGATTCGCGTGTAAACATGCCCGAAGTTGCCAACCCGAATGTGCTGGAGCGCATGGACACGGTGGTTAAAAGGATCAGCCTCGATTCTACTATTATTGAACAGAAGTTTTTCAGGAAAACATCAGCCGCCAAAACCACGGAACAAAAAGCACGCGAAGCTGCAGAATTTATCCTGAAACTCGACGAAAGCATGTACAATCTGATAAATGGCTACCAGGAAGTTAACTACGAAAAAGGTACCATGGAGTTTATGTACAACCAGATGAACACCATGAAACAGGATTACCTCGATTTATTCAAGGGAATTACCCATACTTCCACATCCACTTATACTTTCTACTATATACCCGACAAGAACAATCTCACCGAAACCCTTTGCCATTTTTCTACAGCCAAGGGCATACTCCCCAAAAATGCAACAGCAGGCGACCTAATCCAGATGCAGGCTGTGAGTTTAAATAAAACCAATGCACTGAAACCCGAAACGGATAAACTGCTGCAGGCGCAACGCGATGCCCACGGCTTGTATTACCGGATTCCCGATAAGGCAAATATTGCGCTCAAAGTAGGAGGCCAGGTTAAAATTGAAACACAGTTTGTCATAAACCAATTCGGGGTTATAACCCTGCTACCAGCCAGCAGCTTCAGAAATTTAAGCATTGATAACAATACGGGTGGCCTCAGGCACGTTGTTCTTGAATAAACTACACTTACATTTTATAATACACACTCACACTGCAGGATGAAATTTAAAGAAATATTAATCAAAGCGATGCGCATTTCGCTGATCCCAAGCATTGAATGGAAGGTAATACGGGGTGAACAGGAAACGCCAAAAGAACTGATGTGGCATTTTGCTTTTCCTATTATTTTATTCAGTGCCGTTGGCCGCGACATAGGATTATTTTTTGTGGCAAAGGAGGTACTCGGGTATTCTTTAAACCTGGCTATTTTATTGCTTTTTAATCTGGTATCGTGGGTGGTTATTCCCTACCTGCTCATCATATTTGCAAGTTACATGCTCAATCTTACGCTTCCCAGGCTGGGAATTGAAACCGATTACCTGCGATTGCTCAAATTGGTTGTGTACACGTTTACCCCGCTTTTTATCGTTACGTTTTTTGTTTACCTGCATCCTTTGCTCAGGATACTCATACCAATAGGAATTTATGTATTTATTGCCTACACATTGTATGTATTCTGGTACGGTTTACAGGAGTTATTTGATATCACGCTCGAAAAGAAACTCCGGTTTATTGTGATAACTATAGCGGTAGGATTTGTTATCATTTTCCTGGCACAGCACATCTACGGCCTGTTGTTAGGCTGGGTAATGCCGGGAATGGAAGCTTATGTGAAATAATTTCAGATCAGCGCTTTACGAAGTTTTACCAAACCAGCCAGAAGTTCATCCATGAGATCAAGACGCAGCATATTGGCTCCGTCAGATTTTGCTTTCGATGGATCCGGATGTGTTTCCATGAAAAGGCCTTCAACACCCGAAGCAATACCTAAACGGGCCATAAGAGGAATAAGATCAGGGCGTCCGCCGGTTACGCCTGCCGGTTGGTTGGGTTGTTGCAGCGAATGGGTAACATCGAGAATAACAGGTACCCCGGCTTGCTGCATTACAGGTATATTCCGAAAATCAACCACCAGGTCGGTATAACCAAAAGTGGTTCCCCGTTCGGTAAGCATCACTTTGTTATTGCCGGTTTCCCTGACTTTTTCGACTGCAAAATGCATGGCATCGCCCGAAGCAAACTGACCTTTTTTAATATTAACTACCTTTCCGGTTTCGCCGGCAGCTACCAGTATATCGCTCTGACGGCAGAGGAAAGCCGGAATCTGAAGCACATCAATATATTGGGCAGCCATGCGGGCATCACTTTCGCTGTGGATATCGCTTACAACCGGAACCCCGAATTTTTGCCGGATTCCTGCCAAAACCTCAAGGGCTTTTTCGTCGCCAATGCCGGTAAATGAACTACTTTTTGACCGGTTCGCTTTACGGTACGAAGCTTTGAAAATAAACGGGATTTCATACTTGTCGCATAAATCGACCAAAATCCTTGCAATTTCAACCGGGCTTTCAGTATCTTCGACCACACATGGGCCGGCAAGCAGGAAAAAGTTACCCGATCCGGTGTGTTTTATAAATGGAATTTCGTTGATCATTTTCATGTGGCAGGCTTTATTTTAGATTTTGTAATTGACTTTAGCGTCTGTATTAATTTACTTGTAATTTTCAGAGGGGCGTGGGTTAGGGGTGAAGGAGCATTCCGGCCATCTGCCTTCGGTTTTCCGTCTTTAACCCAATTGGTTGACAAAACTAGTAAATTTCGCAGTCCCTCAATAGCCATATTTATCGCCCCAGTTCCTGCGAAGTTTTTCGCGGGCTTCGTTTTCGCGGGGATTATAGCCTGGTTCAAAAAACTTTCGTCCTGTTAGTTTTTCGGGCAAAAACTCAATGTTCACAAAGTTGCCATCGTACTGATGGGCATATTTGTAATCTTTGCCATACCCCATATTCTTCATCAGGCGTGTAGGAGCGTTGCGAAGGTGTAATGGCACCGGAAGGTCGCCCAGTTGCTGAACGGCGGCCATAGCGCTTTCAATGGCCATATACGAGGCATTACTCTTGGCAGAGCAAGCAAGGTAAACAGCGGTTTGTGATAAAATAATCCGGCCTTCGGGAACACCGATCTTATTTACAGCATCAAAACAATTGTTTGCAAGTACCAGGGCAGTGGGGTTTGCATTGCCAATATCTTCCGAAGCCAGTATAACCATCCGGCGGGCAATAAAAAGAGGATCCTCGCCGGCAGTCAGCATACGGGCAAGCCAATACACGGCTCCGTTGGGATCGCTGCCGCGCATTGATTTTATAAAAGCCGAAATTACATCGTAGTGCATTTCGCCCGATTTATCGTAAAGCGCCAGGTTTTGTTGTATAATGGATAATGTATTCTCGTTGTTAATAACCATTTCCTGGCCCGACGAAAGCAGGGACGAAGTAATTATATCGATTGCATTTAACAATTTACGGGCATCACCACCCGAAATCCGGATCAGGGCTTCATGTTCCTGTATCGCGATATTAACACCATGAATACCGGATAAAGTATCGATGGCTCTTTGCATAATAATCAGCAGATCATCTTCTTCAAGCGGTTTAAGCACATACACCTGGCAGCGCGAAAGCAGGGGAGAAATCACTTCGAATGACGGGTTTTCGGTAGTAGCTCCTACCAGGATTACCGTTCCTCTCTCAACAGCTCCCAGCAGCGAATCCTGCTGCGATTTACTGAACCGATGGATTTCATCAATAAAAAGAATGGGTTGCGATGCATCTTTGCCAGCCCGCTCAATTACTTCCCTAACATCCTTAACACCTGAATTAATTGCACTGAGTGTATAAAATTGCCTTCCCGTAGCATTAGCCAGTATCAGTGCAAGGGTAGTTTTACCTACACCCGGCGGTCCCCAGAAAATCATTGAATGTACAGCACCTCCGTCAATCATTCTTCTGAACGCAGTACCTTCAGCCATCAGGTGAGCTTGTCCTATATAATCAGCTGCATTTTTAGGCCGGAGAATTTCTGCTAAAGGAATCTGAACATTCATCGCAATTGCATTTTTAATTTATTCTGTCATGGTGTTATGCCGGTTTTCAGGGGTAGTCTTTTTCATTTTTGCCAAACTCGAGAACCTTTCAACACCATTGGGAATAGAAGCGTTTTCGAGCCCATCGAGTGAGGATGACAATGCCTGCCTTTCGAAGGCCCTTTGTTCAGGATAAATAATTATAAAGTTTTTACTTCCAAAAAACTTTGCCAGGTCCCTGGGCATATTCTCGAAATAATAATTATACGAAAGCGTACGGCGCCTGGCTGCAATCACAACATAAAGGTCATTGGATGTAATCCCTGAAGCATGGTCGATGATGGGGTGGGCTGAAACCCCGGGCTGGTATTCAATTTCAATGTTGTGAACTTCGGCATTATAAAAATCACTGATTTTCGACAGCGATTTTTCATCTCCTGAAAAATGCAGTCTTGAACTGGTTCGCATAGCAATGATTTTAAGCATGGCAAGCCAGGCATTGAAACCGGCTTCTCCATGAGCGTTCTTTGGAACAGCCACAAAAATTCGTTTAATGGTATTGATAGGATTTGATGATTTCAAAACCATAACCATTTGCTCGGTGCTGCCGATTAAATTTTCGATGATGCTGCCAAAAAAGAAGTTGGTGGTGGTAATCTTGCCATTCCAGCCCAGCACAACTTTATTCACCATGAGTTCCTTAACAGCTCTCACAATTCCGTTTGCAACATTCAGATCGACCCTCGAAACCAGTGATAAAGGAGTTTCGGCTGCCGCTGCATGCGAAATTGCTGATTCGAACATTTTATTATTTTTAAGGATCTGCTCTTCGGCAAATGCATCGTCGGGTATTACTGAGAGCATGTATACCGGCTGTTCTGCATTTTTTTCGCGTAATAAAATGGCAAAATCAATTAAACCCTCAATGGTTGCAGGGTTCGAAACAGGAACCAGGATACGTTCCGGCAGGTCGGTCTTAACCGGTATCTTATCGGCTTCATCAATAGCAAGTTTCCTTCCGTAATGCTCGGTTACAAATGAACTGATGAAACACGAAACCAGGATAATCATAATAGCACCATTCAGTACATCGAGACCAATAAGCTTCAGGTTATACCCCACAATTACTACAGCTATAATGGCGGCGGCATGCGAAACACTCAGCCCGAAAATAATCAGGCGTTCGGTGTTGCTGTATCCATATATCTTTTGCATCACCCATGCTGCTGCATATTTACTTATTATAGCCACTACTACCAGTGTTCCTGCAAAAATCAATGCCCCAAATCCTGTAAAAAAAACAGTAAAATCAACCATCATCCCCACGCTGATTAGGAATATCGGTATAAAAAAGTTGTTCCCAATAAAGGATATCCGGTTCATTAGGGCTGAAGTATGAGGGATCAGGCTGCTGAGTGCAAGACCCGCTAAAAATGAGCCAATGATAGGTTCAATCCCGGCCACCCTGGCAAGCAACCCGGATACAAAAAGCATTGCTAGCACAAATACATACTGCGATCCGCTTTCGCCCTCCATGTTTTTGAAAAACCAGGTACTTATTTTGGGTACTCCCCATAAAATCAGGAACGAAAAAGCAGATATGGAGAAAATCATTTTAATCCAGAACAATAGGGTAAAAGTACCCTGTGTGGCTGCCGAAATAAACGCAAGCAAAACCAGTACTGCCGTATCTGTAATAATGGTACCGCCAATGGTTATCATAACTGCATCACTCCGGGTAATCCCGAGGCGGCTGGCAATAGGGTAGGCGATGAGTGTATGCGTTGAGAACATGCTGGCAATGAGCAGCGATTCGAGAAAATTGTATGAAAGAAAGAAATATGCTACAAAAAAACCAAAAATTAAGGGGATAAAAAATGTAAGCGAGCCAAAAACAAGGCTTTTGTTTCTGTTTCGCAAGAAATCGCGCGAGTTAAGTTCAAGTCCTGCCAGAAACATCAGGTAAAGTAATCCGGCTGTACTCAGTAGTTTTATACTTTCACCCGACTCAACCAGGTTCATACCATGCTGGCCAATTACCATCCCGGACACAATAAGCCCGATTATTCCGGGAATACGGAATTTTTTGAATACGATAGGCGCAATCAGGATGATGGTTAGAAGAATGGTAAAAACAATAACCGGCTCTTTAAAGGGAAGGTCAGGTAATATTGAAAACAACATGCTGGTATTGTATTAAACAACTGCAAAGGTAAGCCAATTGAATGAATTAAGTGTCCTTGCCGCCAAAACACTTTCGTGAAATGAATAGAAACCGGATCTGTCTTCAAGATTCTTACAGAATTATTATATCAGAAAATAAACGACTAATTATAAGGATCTTAATTATCAGGCATGGCTAAACTATCAGGCAGTTTACCTGGCAATATATATAGATTTCCCGGGATTGAAATAATAGTTTGGGTATGTTTTTAATTCTTTAACAGCAAAAGCCGACAATAAACCACCACTAATTTCAGCAGGATTTTAAACAAAACAGGCAGTTTTTAGCATTTTGACATCCATACAAGAGCAATAATTATTGATTATTAACATTTATTTTAGAATTGTTAATATCTTTTCAATGGTAATATGCATTTTATTCAACTGATAATCAATATTATACAAAATATGTTAAAAAAACTTAATTTTTTTTTAAATAATGTTTGAATCGTATTATAAAACCTTGTACTTTTGCACCGTTTTTTAATTAAACCTAGATATGAAAAAATTATTTGCAATGTTTGTTGTTGCTGGTATGGTAGCTTTCGTAGCATGCGGACCAAGCGCAGAAGAAAAAGCTGAAAAAGCTCGTCAGGATTCAATAGCTCAGGCTGATTCGTTAGCCAACGTAGCTGCAGAACAAGCTCGTATAGCTGACTCAACAGCTAAAGCTGCTTTAGTAGCTGACTCAATCGCTCACGCTGATTCAGTAGCAAAAAAATTGATCAAGTAATTTAATTCTTGATTTATTTTAAAAGGAGTGCTCTGCACTCCTTTTTTTATTCCCTTTTGTTTGCTTATCTTTGTTTTTCGAAATAGTAAAACTTACTATCAAGGTTGAATTTAAGTCTACATGAAGTATATAACTACATTTGAACTAAAAGAAAAATTCGATAAAAACGAAAACTTTCAGCTTGTCGATACCCGTGAAACTGAAAAATTCGAAGAATGCCATATTCCCGGGGCTATCAGTATTCCCCAGATAGATTTACCTGATCTTCATCATTTGATTAGCCGCGAAATACCTGTTATCATTTATTGCCTTTACGGAGTTAAAAGCCAGGCACCGTATTTATACCTCACCGAAAAACTGAAGTTCAGAAATATCTACGTTCTCGATGGTGGAATTTACCAGTGGGCCACTGATATCGATCCTACCATGCCGGTTGCCTGATATATATCTTCCTTATCCAATATTGATTCCAATCCCCAGCACAGCCCTGTACACAATACATAAACCCAGCGTTATTAAAACGAGCCTGTAGCTGATGGCTATAGTTTTGGGCGTTTCTTCGAAATAAAAAACAGGGTATCGGCTAATTCCCCAATACAAAGGCAAAATCATAAATACCGGCATAAATAACATCAATGTGTCGTACAGCGAAATGGGGTATTTAATAACCAGCAATATTACCGTTGAGAAAAGAAAAGGAAGCAGGAATTGATCCCTGCGAAAAGCAGATCTCATTTTGGGTGAAAGAAAATTAAAATAACTGTTGGCCGAAAACAGGAATACTTTTACCATGCCCATACCGATACCCAGCAGTAGGATCAGCCCAACAAAAAGTACCAGCATTTTTGCAGTATCGGCCAGGTACAGATAACTCATCACAATACCGAAACCTTCGAAATTAAACGCCCCGATTACAAAAGATCCAAAAAGCATGGACATGGAATGTACAAATGCCCAAATAAAATACATCCTTAGTAATCCGTTATATTCCAAAGCTTTAACAATAACCACCAAAAATGAAACTGACAACAGGAACAACAAAATATTTCCTGCACTGTAAATTACTTTAACAGAATAAAATGTCCACGCCTCAGGTTTTACATTGAAACTTATCCGGTTATAATACAAAGTGTTAGGTATATCGAATGCATTTGATGCAATGATGGTAGCAAACTGGAAAAGCAAAAATACAGTGAGGTATGCCAGCAGGTAAAATGCCGTTGAATTCACAACAATACTCAGTGAGTCGCGCTTTTCAATATCCATCGCATCTAGAATTTCATTCTCTCTACAAAAACTTTTGCCAAACCTACATGAAAAAATCTATTTAACAAAAACCGGATGAAAATTTCATGCAGGTTCCCTCTGACTAATTTATCCAGATTATTTGAAGTGGAAAGATAAAAAAAAATGCCCGGTCTGAAAAAACCGGGCATCCTGGTAACGTATAAACGGGTTACAGATTTGAAATGTCAGCAAAAGCTACATTTTTGTAGTCCCCGTTTTCGAGTTTAGCATTAATTTCTTTAAATGCTTCAATGGTATATTTAACATCCTCGAGGGTATGCACTGCAGTAGGTATAAGCCTTAGCATGATAACACCCTTGGGTACAACAGGGTAGGTAACAATAGAGCAGAAGATATTGTATTTCTCACGCATTTCGACGGTAATATTTGTGGCTTCAGGAATAGTTCCGTTGAGCAACACTGGTGTTACAGGCGATTCGGTATTCCCGATGTTGAACCCGGCTTCGCGAAGTCCTTTCTGCAATGCTCCAACAATAGTCCAGAGTTTTGTTCTCAGTTCGGGTTGTGTGCGTACCAGGTCGAGACGCTTTAATGCTCCCATAACCATAGGCATGGGCAGCGATTTGGCAAAAATCTGCGACCGCATATTATGTTTCAGGTAGTCGATAATAGGTTCGGTAGAAGCAATAAAACCACCAATACCGGCCATTGATTTTGCAAAAGTTCCAAAATACATATCAACTCCGTCCTGAACGCCAAAATGCTCGTCGGTACCGGCTCCGGTTGGACCCATAGTACCAAAACCATGTGCATCGTCAATCAGCAGCCTGAAATTGAATTCTTTTTTAAGTTCAACAATCTCTTTTATTTTTCCGAGATCGCCTGACATTCCGTACACGCCTTCAGTAATTACCAGGATTCCGCCGCCGGTTTGCTGAGTAAGCTTGGTAGCTCTTTCCAGCCCTTTGCGAAGGTTTTCCATGTTGTTATGCGGATATACAAATCGTTTGCCGATATGAAGACGCATTCCATCAATAATGCAGGCATGGGCTTCGCTGTCGTAAACAATAACATCATTACGGTCGACCATTGAATCGATAACCGAAATCATTCCCTGGTAACCAAAATTAAACAGGTAAGCAGCAGGTTTATTAACAAATGCAGCAAGCTCGCGCTCAAGTTGTTCGTGGTATATTGTCTGTCCACTCATCATACGGGCTCCCATTGGAGCAGCCATACCAAAGCGGGCAGCTGCCTCAGCATCCGCTTTACGGACTTCGGGATGATTAGCCAGACCAAGGTAGTTATTCAGACTCCAAACAAGGCGTTCTTTACCTCTGAAGATCATCTTATTCCCAATTTCACCTTCAAGTTTTGGAAACATGAAATATCCATCGGCTTGTTTTGCATACATGCCTAATGGGCCTAAATTACGAACACGTTTTTCAAAAAGATCCACAATTTCAGTGTTTTAAGTTTATACTTTTATTTTCGTGCTGCAAAACTACTAAACTTTATAAGAAGGAAGATTGTTTCTTGACAACTATTTAGCAAAAGCCTCTAAAAATGCTGAAAATTATACCTTTGCCTTTATGAAACAAAATGACCCTATTGCAGTATTCTGGTTCAGGCGCGATTTGCGTATTCACGATAATACAGCTTTATTTTTTGCCCTCACCTCAGGGTTAAAAGTTCTGCCTGTTTTTATTTTCGATACCGAAATACTGAAAAGCCTTCCCCGCGATGACAAACGTGTAAGCTTTATTTACCAATCGCTCCTGCATATTAACAACCTACTGGCTGCTCAAAATACAGCAGTACAGATTTTTAATGGCGTGCCTGCGGATGTTTTCAGGCAAATATCTGATTCTTATAACGTTCAGATGGTTTTTGCCAACCACGATTATGAACCTTATGCCATTGAACGCGACCAAAAGGTTCAAGCAATACTTTCAGAAAAAGGAATTTCATTCCACACTTTTAAGGACCAGGTTATCTTTGAAAAAAGTGAAGTCGTTAAGTCCGGTGGCGATCCCTACACAGTTTTTACGCCTTACAGCCACCGTTGGCTCGAAAAACTCAACAACTCCGCTGAATCCCTGAAACGAATGGAATCAGAGAATTTTCTTTACAACCTGCTGCCTGCCGAAAATGAGTTTCAATTTCAACTTGATGATATTGGATTTTCTGAGGCTGAAAACATATTTAAACCCTTTCAGCTAAACGGGCCGCTACTTAAATCCTACGACAAAACACGCAATTATCCGGCTCAGGATACAACAAGCAGGGCAGGAGTGCATCTGCGTTTCGGAACCGTAAGCATCCGGGAAATGGTTTCGGAAGCACGCAACCTGAATGAGGCCTGGCTAAATGAACTGATCTGGCGCGAGTTTTTTATGCAGATACTCTGGCATTTTCCGTATGTTGTTCATGAGCCATTCAAGCAAAAGTATAAGTTTATTCGCTGGCAAAATGATGAAAAACTGTTCGAATGCTGGTGCAAGGGGATGACTGGTTATCCGTTGGTGGATGCGGGGATGCGCGAACTCAATGCCACAGGTTTTATGCATAACCGTGTGCGTATGGTTACGGCAAGTTTCCTTGTAAAACATCTGCTGGTAAACTGGCAATGGGGCGAGGCATATTTTGCAGAAAAGCTCCTTGATTTTGATCTGTCAGCAAATAATGGCAACTGGCAGTGGGCTGCAGGAACAGGATGCGATGCAGCTCCATATTTCAGGATATTTAATCCCGCTTCGCAGGCCGATAAATTCGATGAGCAAGGCATTTACATCAGGAAATGGGTGCCCGAATATGGCACTGCATCGTACCCGAGGCCAGTGGTTGATCACGATATTGCCCGGGCCCGGTGCCTCGAAACCTATAAAACTGCACTACAACAAAGCTTTTAATAACTTTTAACTAAATAACCGGGATGTACTATATGTATAAATGTTTCATAATTTCGGTTAAAATGTTTACTTTTGCGGCATGATCAGAAAACCGGTTATCTTTCTAGTTTTGATGTTATCAGTAACGATGATATCATGCAGCTCATTTCAGAAACTTTTGAAAAGCTCGGATAATGAACTCAAGTACACAAAAGCCGTTGAGTATTATGAAAAAGGGAAATATTCGCCCGCACAGCAACTGTTCGAGCAAATTCAATCCTTTTACAAAGGAACTGATAAGGCTGAAAAAATAGCATTTTATACCGCCAACTGTTATTACAAACAGAAAGACTACATCCTTGGTGGTTATTACTTCAAATCATTTTCTACCAATTTTTCGACCAGCCAGTTTGCCGAAGAAGCGCTTTATATGAGTGCCTACTGCAATTACATGGAATCACCTCGTTCGTCGCTTGATCAAACTTCGACCAACGAAGCCATTTCATCATTGCAGTTGTTTATCAGCCAGTACCCCAAAAGCAGCCGGATACCCGAATGTAACAAGCTGATTGATGAACTTCGTTCGAAACTCGAAAAGAAAGATATCGACATCGCGATGCTTTATTACAAAATGTCGGATTATAAGGCATCAGTTGTGTCGTTGAATAATGTGCTGAAGGATTATCCCGACACCAAATCGAAAGAACTGATTCTGTACTCGATACTTGATGCCAAATATCAATATGCGGTAAACAGCATCTCCGAAAAAAGACAGGAGCGTATGCAGGCAGCTTCCGAAGCGTACGATGAACTGGCAGCAGGATTCCCGGTAGGCGAATACAGCGAAAAAGCACTCAATATTAAAAAGAATATTTCAAAGGAATTAGGAAATTAATTTACGAAACACACACACAACCATATGGATATCAAAAAGTTAAAAATTGAATCTACTACGATAACCCGCAACATGTCGGAGCTTAATGATCCTACAGAAAACATATACGAAACTGTAGCCATCATTGCCAAACGTGCTAACCAGATCTCGCAGGAAATCAAAGAAGAACTTAACTCTAAAATTGAAGAGTTTGCTA
Organism: uncultured Lentimicrobiaceae bacterium; assembly: GCA_964400395.1. Lineage (GTDB taxonomy): Bacteria > Bacteroidota > Bacteroidia > Bacteroidales > UBA4417 > UBA4417. The sequence continues at coordinate 12,444 of CAYNVK010000045.1, forward strand.
CTCCCAGCGATAACCTGGAAGAAGTTTTCGAAAACCGCGAACAAATAGAACTGGCTAAATATTACGAGAACCTTCCAAAGCCAACCTTAATCGCAACCAACGAATTTCTGAAAGATCAGATTTTCTCGCGCAACCCGCTTAAGGAAAAAGAAAATAACTGGTAGTATTTCCTGCTCTCGACGGATGTTACAAGGTAAAAAAATACTGGTTGGAATTACCGGTGGAATTGCTGCATACAAAATTCCATTTCTGATCCGTCTTCTTATTAAGGAAGGGGCTTCGGTAAAGGTTGTTATGACAGCCGAGGCATGTAATTTTGTTACCCCACTCACGCTTTCAGCACTTTCGCAGAATCCTGTTGCCATTGAACCTTTCAGCCCGGCCGATGGCACATGGCACAGCCATATTGAGTTAGGTAGTTGGGCCGATGCATTTGTTATTGCGCCTTTAACGGCTAATACCATGGCTAAAATGGCCAATGGTATTACTGATTGTTTATTGCTGGCTACATACCTGGCTGCGCGTTGCCCTGTATTTTATGCGCCATCTATGGATGTTGATATGTATCATCACTCTACCACTCAGCAAAATATCGAAACCCTGAAAGCGCATGGCAATATCCTTATAGCCCCGCAATCAGGTGAGCTTGCAAGCGGACTAACAGGCATGGGGCGCCTGGAAGAGCCACAGAAAATTGTTGAAATCCTGGCGTCTTTTTTTACAAAGCAGCAATCACTGGCCGGCAAAAGCGTATTGATATCAAGCGGTCCGACTGTTGAGCCTATTGATCCGGTAAGGTACATCAGCAACCACTCTTCGGGCCAAATGGGAAACGCCCTGGCACTCGAAGCTGCCAGCCGTGGAGCAAAAGTAATACTCGTGTCGGGACCCGTCTCTGAGTATCCACAACACCCTTCTGTTCAGGTAGTTCGCGTTACAACCGCTGCCGAAATGTATACGGCTTGTACCGAATATTTTGCATCGGCTCATATCGCCATTATGGCTGCCGCCGTTGCTGATTATACACCCGAACAACCTGAAAAAGAAAAGATTAAAAAAACAGGTGACGGTTTCCGGATCAGCCTTGTGAAAACCCTTGATATCCTTGCTGAACTGGGCAAGCGTAAAACAAAAGGACAATTCCTGGTTGGCTTTGCCCTGGAGACCAATAACGAAGTTGAACA
>CAYNVK010000046.1:0-13606 GCA_964400395.1 uncultured Lentimicrobiaceae bacterium
TACAAAGATACGGCTAATAATCTGTCAGGCTCCAGGTATTCCATGCATCAAATATGGCGGTTCAAAAGCCTTGCGATGGCTGGAGTGGGGCCGGCAGGTATCAGTTTATAATAATTTCGTCGGCAAACATCCATGCGGCAGCACCCTGTCCTTTGTGCCCCGGCGGGCAATTGCCGATATTAGTGGCAACTACTTTAACAAAGCGGGCTTTCACAGGAGCTGTTTTTGTTTCGAAGGTTTTCACTATCGTACCTTCCTTATCCAGGGGAACATCATTTTTAATAATTGCCGCCGAACGGTAGTCGGAGCCGTTTTCGGAAACAAAAAACTCCAGTTGTTGTGGCATGAATATCCACGAGTTTATATCCTGAAGGAACCCTGCGCCAAAAGTACTGAGTGATCGTATATCATGAAGATCGATGATTGCCTCGAGGTTCACTTTTTCGAAACCAAGCCAACCTCCAACCCTGAAATCGGACGAACAACGTATGCCGTCAATCAGGTTCACTGCGCCTCCGCTCGAATACTGGTTAGCGGGTGCAAAGCTGAGTTTGATGTCCTTGTCATTCGTCATTTTAATAAAATCCGCAGTCACCACATTACTTACACTGCCATCTTTTTGAGCATAAAACTTTACCTGTGTATTGGTATTAATAGTGAATGGTTCCTGGTATTGCCGGGTTGTCGTTTTTCCGTCAGTTCCTGTGATACTGTAATATGCTGTGCAGCCGGGAGCAGCCAGAATTTTAATTTCCTTGCTATCCCTGAATGATTTGCTGCCATCGAGCAAAGCAGGCGCCGGAACAATCACATTGTCAGTTATAGCGGTTACCGGTTCATTGCCTTTACCGCTGCCCCATGTTTTGTTAGGCTTGCTGCCCATAGTAAAATTCAGTTCGCCGCCGTTCATAATGTCAGCATGATGCAGGAACGATGCAGTATACTTTTTCCCATTGAGCATTGCCGATTGGATGTAATAATTTGAAGCCGAAACGTTTTTGGCCGTGACGATAAACTTCTTTCCGTTTTCGAGGTTTATGGTAACTTTTTTAAACCACGGTGTCCCGATAACATAAGCATCGGTACCTGGCGTTACAGGGTAAAATCCCATGGCACTCAATACAGCCCAGGCTGACATCTGCCCGCAGTCTTCGTTACCGCTCAATCCATCGGGATTGTTGTGGTATAAGGTGTTTAATACCTGGTGTACCAGTTTCTGGGTTTTCCAGGCCTGCCCCACAAATGGATATAAATAAGCTATATGATGGCTGGGTTCGTTGCCGTGGGCGTATTGCCCGATTAATCCTGTGATATCGCTCTGATCGCGGCCGGAAGTCTTTGATGAAACACTGAAAAGATTATCGAGCTTGCGGGCCAGGTTGGCTTTACCTCCATGAAGGCTCATCAGTCCATCCATATCCTGAACGGCTGAAAAACTGTACTGCCACGAATTGGCTTCGGTATAATTGAAGTTTACTTCGAAAGGATCAAATGGGTTAAACCAGGCGCCGTTATTGCGGGCCCGCATAAACCCCGTTGACGGATCGAACAGGTTTTTGTAATTCTGCCCGCGTTTTATAAAATAGTTGTATTCGTCGGTTTTTCCTGTAGCCTTGGCAAATTGGGCAATACACCAGTCGTCGTAAGCATATTCCAAAGTTTTCGATACACTTTCCGATTCATCATCCGATGATATGTACCCGTTTTTATCAAGCGCTTTCAGCCCGATATTGCCCTCACGGGTTGCGCTTTTACGCATGGCAGCCATCGCTTTGTCGGTATCAAAACCACTGATGCCTTTCAGGTATGCATCCACAATTACAGGTACTGAGTGATACCCGATCATACAGAAAGTTTCGTTGCCTGCAAGTTCCCATACCGGCAGCAACCCGCCCTGATCGTATTGTACCAGGAATGTTTTGATATAATCGAGGGTGCGTTTCTGGTCAATAAGGGTCATCAGCGGGTGGCAGGCCCTGTAGGTATCCCAGAGTGAGAACACCGTGTAATTGGTAAAAGATGCATCTTTATGTATCTTCAAATCCCGGCCCCGGTAACTTCCATCCACATCCATATAAGTATTCGGATTAACCATGGTGTGGTACAGCGCTGTGTAAAATATGGTTTTCTGTGTTTCCGTTCCGCCTTCAACTTCTATTTTCGAAAGTTCCTTTTGCCATGCTTCCCTGGCGTTACTGCGTACTTTGTCGAAATCCCAGCCGGGAATTTCGGTTTGCAGGTTAAACCGGGCGCCGTTGGTGTTCACAGCCGAAATGCCAACTTTGACCAGTATTTTTTCGCCAGCTGTTGTTGAAAAATGGAATATGGCCTTGATGTTCTTTTTGTCACCGGTCTCTGAAATGCCTGGTTGGGTTTTGTTGTCGATGGCTATTTCGTATGATGAAAATGGTTTTGAAAATTCGGCAAAAAAGTACACGTACTGGTTTTCAGCCCACGACCGCGACCGCCTCAGGCCTTCAATCTGGGTGTTGCTTATCACTTTAATGGACGATTCGAGGACCTCATCGCGGTGAAACAGATCAACCAGGATATTCGATTCATTACCTGCCGGGAAAGCATAGCTGTGCATTCCGGCGCGGGTGGTGGCAGTAAGTTCAGCGTTAATGTTGTAATCATCAAGGGCAACTTTATAATACCCGGGTTCAGCAGTTTCGCTGCTGTGTTTAAAATGCGAACCATAGCCTGGTTTTCCGTCGGCTCCGTTATTCCACCGGGTTTCGCCTACGGTGGGCATAAAAAGAATATCGCACAGGTCGGGGACACCGGTTCCGTTCAGGTGCGTGTGCGAGAAGCCATAAATATAGTTGTCGTCGTAGTGATAACCGCCACAACCGTCCCAACCTTCGAGCCTGGTGTCGGGGCTAAGTTGCACCATGCCAAATGGCATTGTGGCTCCGGGATAGGTATGCCCATGGCCCCCGGTACCAATAAACGGATTAACATAACTGGTCACCGATTTCTGTGCCATTAATATGCCTGATAACAGCAGGCAGGCCATAAGAACCGTAGTAATTTTTTTCATGACGAACATTTTGGTTGTGGTTGAGCTATTAAAATAAGGTGCGGAAAGGCTTCAGGGCCGGTTCCGGGAAAAAGCCTCGAATGCCGGGTTTGTCGACTTTATTAGTCTTTTACCCGGCCCATCTTCAGTGCATTTACAATCCAGTCGGGTAAATGCTTTTTCGGATCGCGTTTGCGTAAATCAAGGTACCAACCGAATTTTTTCATGATGGGTACTTTGTGTGTCTCAACAAATTCAATCAGGGTGCCATCAGGATCTTCGATATACGAAAAATGGCCTGCAGCTTCGCCCATATCAAAACTGTTTCCATCGTGGTTGGCAAAACTATCAACGGTAAATGGGAATCCGCGTTCGGCACAGGCAGCGTTCAGCGCTTGCATGCCCTGTATATCGAAACACAGGTGAATAAACCCGAGGTCACCCCAAAAACGGTCATCATAAATTTTACGGGGAGTACGGCCTTCAACCTGAACCAGTTCAATTTCGCTGTTGCCAAACATCCGGCTGAAAGCGCCTAGCCTTGGTTTGCTGTGTTGCAGCAGCACCCGTCTGAATGTTTGATCTCCTCCTTGTAATGATGAAAGGTCGGCGAATACCTCTTTTTTGTCGAAAACAACGGTATCGTAACCCAGTATGCCTGAGTATACTTTCATGGATTCCTCGATATTGGTTACGCCTATAACAACGCCATACACGGATCCGGTATGTTTTTTCTCCTTCCCGAACCAGTTGTCCGACTCAAGTATCTGGAATATATTGTTATAAGGATCTGTGAGGAAAAAATGCGCACGGCCGTCGGGATCAGTTACCACGGGGCTAACCTGCAATTTTTCCGAAGTATAATAAGCATGGGCTTTTTGAACATCGCGGGCTTTGATTTTTGCTGCAAATATTCCGAGATCGCCCAATGCAGGTACAAATTTCGGGGGCTGCGGCGTGCGTTCGGTATACTGCCATATCTCGAAACCACCACCACCATTCATGTTGAGTGCAAGTACGGCATGGCGTTTCTGCGGAACTCCGCCGGTGTAAGGTAACATCAGTGAAGCGGTAGCACTTTCCTCAAAAACTTTAATATCCATACCCAGGTATTTGCGATACCATTTCCACGCTTCAGCAACGTTTTTTACCCCTATTCCCAGTTGCTGTATTCCACTTATTGTTACTTGGTTCATTATATGATGTGAAGTTAAATTTTGAATTTAGTTGAATGATGGTATTTCTAATTCCGATTCCGGATTTCATTTGCCTGAAAATCAATTCAGGCGTTTGGATCAATCCGTAAAGCTATCCAGTAAAAAAGCCATGGAGCGAATCGTTTCAGGTAGGGCATGAGAAGTTCTTTTTTTCCGACAAGTATCTGTTTTTTATTTTTCCTAACCGCCTTGTCTATCTTTCGTGCACAGTATTCAACCGAAACCCCGTTTGCCTGGCCTTTATCCATTTGCCCATGGGTACCACCGGTTGATGTGAGCGCACCAAACGAGAAATTGGTTTTAACCCTGCCCGGGCAAACCATCAGCACATGAATATGATCTTTGTGATGCTCGAGCCTGAGTGTTTCGAAAAAGCCGTGTAAGGCATGTTTGGCAGCACAGTACATGGAACGTTGCGGGAAACCGAAAAGCCCGGATAAACTGCTCATCACTACGATAGTTCCACCGCCTGTTTTTACCATAAAAGGTAATATTTTCGACGATAGTGTGGCATGTCCCCAGAAATCGGTTTCCATAATTTTTCGCGAAACCGCATCAGGCGTGTCGATAATTAATGAGCGCTGGCCGATGCCTCCCACGTTGGCAAGTATGTCAATTTTCGGAACTAAGATCTGCACCCTGTTTACAGCTTCTGTTATCTCTTCCTCTTTGGTCAGGTTAAAAGGGATTATATGAACCTGGGCACCTTTTTGTATGCATTTTTGGGCAACCGGTTCCAGTTGCTCTTTTTCAAGCCCCGATAGAATAATTGTGGCTCCGGGAACTGCCCACTGCATGGCTAAAGCTTCGCCAATGCCTGACGAGGCCCCGGTAATCCAGATGTTTTTTGAAAATGCCATTTCGAAATGTTAGATGTAGATTAGTTATTTTAGTCCGGTTTAAATGTAAGTCAGCCGGATATTAAAGTTTTTTATCAGTTTTCTCCTTTTCGAGTGCTTCTTCCCGTTTAAGTATCACGTTGGTAATGTCATCGGTAAGGAGGAATTTGGTCAGGATTTTTTTGTCTTCATCCAGCAGGTACATAATCGGCGTACTCCGTATATCGTAAAGTGTGTGGTAATTTCCGCTCATGCTCAGGTGGCCGTTTACATTGATCCATTTCATATCGTTCTTTTTCACATAGCCTTTCCAGCTCACCAGCGATGTATCGGTACTCACTCCAAATATTTCGAGTTTGTATTTTGTGTGGAAGTCGTCGTAAAACTTAAGCACTTTGGGCATTTCGTGCTGGCAATGGCCACATGTGCTTTCCCAGAAGAAAAGCAGCGTATACCTGGCTTTGGTGGCAAGCAGCGAGTGAGGCACATTGTTGGTATCGAGCAGTACCAGGTTTGGAGCAACCTTGTCGAGAAGCAGTGGCTCCAGCGTGTTTACCCGTTTCAGAACATTGTCTTTCACTTCGGGGTACTGCCAGCCTACTTTCCCGGTTTCGAGATATTTGCGGACAATGTATACAAACAGGGCGTCGTGACCCATAATTTGCGAGGTTTCGTATTTCAGCGACAGGAACCAGGCCATGTAAGATTGCGTTTCCTTGTTTGCACCGGCAAGCAGCATCACCCTGTCGATATCTTTCTCCAGCGAATCGCGGACAGGTGCCACAAGCTTGTCGAAATAAAAATCAACTTTCTGCGCAAAAACCGGGGTATAGATCAATCTTGGGTCGCTGAACGTGAAATTGTCGAAATAATGTTCCTTGTATGTCGGGTATATTCGGGTCGAATCAATTTTGCCATCTTTTACCGGGATATACGCCATATAATCGGGTTCGTTATTGGCCTTTACAAAATTGGCCGAAAGAAGGGCAGGATTTGAAGTATAAAAATTTTTGATATACGCTTTGGCTTCTTTATCAATGGCTTCGATGCGTGCTTTTACGATGTTTGCCGAATCGGGATTGTTGTGTTTCTCTTTAATCCAGTTATTGAGCGGCTCAATTTCAGCCTGCTTATTACCCAGGTAATTAATGTATGTGAAAAACGCCTTATTATCGTCAGAGCCTTTTACCTGCATGGTGCTGACTACATTTGCCGGATCGCAGGCAAATTCCATCTGGTGGGCGCCGGTAAGGAAAAAATCGAAGTATTTGTTTTTATTCTGCCCGGCAATAATATACATACCATCTTTCAGATCCTCGGTACCCTGAAAGATAAAGAAACCTTGTTTGTTGCGAAAAGCGGTATCGTCGAGGTATTGCTTACTGCCGTAGTAATGTGCGAGTAAAAGTGCTGTATCAGCCGATCCGGTTAGTTTTACTGTAATCTTATAGCCTTTTTCCGCAGCCATAAGCATCGAACAAAAGCAAATGGTAAAGAACAGTGCAAGCGTTGTTTTCATTTTTGCAGGAGTAGTTTAATTACAATTTATGATCTTTTGCATTTCTTTTATCAATTAGTATACCAGCACATCTTCCTGGCTGTAAATTCCCAGCCAGTTGCCATCGGCAATAATATCAACTTTAAGTTGCATACGTCCTTTCTGGCGTGGTATCGCCACTTTGATATCCTGTTTCAAGTAGCGAACAATATCGGCTTGTAGTGGGGTCCTGATTTCGTTCCAGTTCAGCACATCATTTTTTACCACCCAAAAGTAAGATAAATAAACATTGTTTTTCAGTCCCGAATAGATTGGACTTTCGCCCTGGTTTATAATGCTAACCGGGATCCAGGCTGTATCCATCGACTGGTATATGCTTTTGGAATGAATTACAATGCGCAGGTTGCTGGCAGCGATGTTTGTGTTTTTATTGGAAATGGTATCGTTAAGTGTACGATAAGGGCCTATATCCATGTGGAAATACTTCTGATTCAGCCAGCTATGCGTTTTTAGTTGCTTATTCCTGAAAATAAACTGTGTAGCTCCAATGCCTTCGCCCGGGATTGCCGTATTAAATATCTTCTGAGGCACAATAGTTACCGAAATATCATTTCCATCGATAGCACTCAGCAGCATGGTTTCGATCGGATACGACCAGTTAAGGATCGAGTATCCGTGATCTGCCGCATTTTCGTTTACTATAAATTTATCGCCTCCTTTTTGCCTGGCTACCTGTATTAATTGTTCCATCTGGGCCACACGGCGCATAAACGATTCACCTCCATAGTAAATAACCGCCAGCCTGTAAACGATGAGGCCCGACACCAGCAAAATCGAGATATTCAGTAATCCCTGCCTGCCAATCAACGGGAAACCGTAAATTAATGGAATGAATACTATGGGGATAAACGGGTACATGAGCTGTTCCATATAATCGGGCGACGAAAACGGGTATGCCGAGTTCACCAGCAGCAGGTAGAGCAGAAAAGTGGTTGTTACCACTGCCAGCCGGATCCATTGCTTCTTTTTCACCAGCATGCCAATTACAATAAACAGCGCAATGATAACTTCGGTAAAGCTTCGGAGCATATACAGCCCTACTTTGCCATAATTCACGGGGTTAATAAGTTCAGTAAAAGACTTGTTGCCCGAATAGCTGAAAAATTCAATCACTTTCGACCATTCATCATTGCCCATCAGGAGGTATTTCGCCAAAGCAGTACCCACAAACACAAGGATTACCGGGAGGTAAAATTTGAATGGTTTGGCTGTTTTCAGCCTGAAGTTATAGGCAAGGATAAATACAAACAGGATGAAAGCCACCGGGTGACTCAATAGGATCAGTATTTCGATGATGAGCATCACAAATATGGCCCTGAAACGGAAAGGTAACTGCCAGATAGCATAAAAACTGATTAGCAGCGGGAATGCATAAAACAATTCGAATGCAGGCGTGAAAAAGCTGTAGGTGATGCCCACCGTTTGCGACAGAATGATCAGCAAACCCGAACGCCGGTCGCGAAGGCCATAGTAAACAAAAAGGAACAGGAAATAGAAAAATGCAACGTGGCTGAGCGAGTAAAGCAGGAGTACGTATTTTATCTCAAGCCCAATCCAAACAGCAGCCAGTGGAATAATTTGCGGTATTACCGAAACAATCCGCTGGTTTTCGACCCAGAAGAACTGGTTGTTGATAAACTCTGCAAAATAAACACCCGACTCGGAGAAAATCCTGGCTTTATAAGTTAACGCAGCCATAGCCATCAGTGCCAGCCAGGGTAGGTGAGGCACAATACGGTTCACCACCATATACCGGTATCGGGGCCGTTTGAGCAGGCGCCTCAGGGTGATACGGGTTTCGGGTGTTTCAGTTAATAATGCCATGGTTTTAGTAAAGGTTCAACACTAATTTTCCATTTTCGGTTATATTACGTATCGGGGCTGTTTAGTGTGTTTCATGAAATTTTTTTTCACCTGCCTTTACCTTTAATTCCAGGTTGTTTGCCTCGGGTGGAATTGGGCAGGAGTATTTATGATTATAAGCACAGTATGGATTGTACGCAAGGTTAAAATCAATAATAAGGGTATCTGTTCCCGTTTCATTAACATCGAGGAATCGCCCTCCGCCATAGGTCTCGTTGCCGTTTGTACGGTCATTGAAAGGTATAAAAAGATGTTTTTCATACCCGGGTTTCTTCACAAGTTCTATGTTCTGATATACATTGAGCGAATAGTCTTTGTTTTTATGCCTGAATTTTACAACGCCATACAGCGAGTACTCTGGCAGGCGCTCGGTAGTGGTTTTCATCAGAAAATGAGTAGCCTGGTCGAATCGAACGAAAGAAGCTTCCTTACGAAAACCGGGGTCGGGCTTGTAATAATTTAACTTTTCAAAGGCCGGTCTTTCATCGTCTGCAATGGGTGAATGATCCCCGGTTTTCATTTCAATATCTTTCTGCTTCCGATCCTTGTTCACTTGCTTTATGTATTCCGATCGGGTTGTTTTTTTAGTGGTCTGCGCCTGAAGCGGCAGATTCCAAACCATGAACAGGAAGATAAAAGCAACTACAAATTTCATAAACCTGGCAATAAAAAGTGGGATGGTTTAAACACTGCGAAGATACTAAATCGTGGAGTTTTTACAATTACTTTGCCCGGGCTAATTCAAAACATTGATGTTGTATCTTTGTTTATGAAATTAAAAGTGTTATTCCACAACAGTAGCTGCCACTATGGATTTAAGAGACATTCGTAAAGATTACCAGCATAATGTAATTCAAGGCGACGATTTCCCGGTAGCCCCGGTAAGCTGGTTCAGGGAATGGCTGTCCGATGCCATGGAATCAGGTGAGCCTGAGCCCACGGCTATGGTGCTTTCAACGGTTTCGGCCGAATGGCGTCCGTCGTCAAGGGTGGTTTTGTTAAAATCCTTCGATGAGCATGGTTTCGTGTTTTTTACCAACTATCTGAGCCGTAAAGGAATTCAGTTGCAGGGGAACCATTATGCGGCGCTCACATTTTTCTGGCCGCTCACCGAACGACAGGTACGCATCGAAGGATTAGTGATTAAAACCGATACCGACGAATCAGATTCATATTTTTACTCCAGGCCGCTCGAAAGCCGTATCAATGCTATAATATCTCCTCAAAGTCAGCCCATAGCTTCGCGTGATGAGCTGGAGCGCGAACACGAAAAATTATTGTTTGCCGATAATGACGAACAACTCAAACGACCGGCACATTGGGGTGGGTACCGGCTGAAACCCGACCGCATGGAGTTCTGGCAGGGGCGACCCGGCAGGCTACACGACAGAATACAGTATCTCCTTGACGGAAATATCTGGAGTATCAGTAGGTTAGCGCCTTAATTAGTTTGTCCGGTTTTCTGCTATTCCAGATGCATATCCTAAAAAACTTATTGAGGTTAAGTACAGGTAACCGGGTATCCCATTAAAAATATATAGAAGCACTTACCCGGGTAGCTGTGTTAAAATTAATACCGCCCGGATTCCCGAATCTGTCTGAATCTTCGGCTGATTTAGTCAGGTTTCCCTGGGCTTCTACGCCAACCGAGAAATTTTCTGATAAAAAATATTCTCCACCAAAAGCAATACCAGCCACTGCATCAATAGTCGTTTTGTCACTTATTGTATTATCCGACGAAGGGATATTAAAGGCAGCCCCAAGTTTGAAACCATAGTACGGCCGTATTTTTTCGGTTTTAAGGTAGAAACGTGATTCCATCCCCAACGAAAAATCAGTACCAATAGATTCACCATACTTAAAGTCAATTGCAGGTGCAATAACTGTCTTCGGACCTACCCAAAAAGGAACTGATATTCCATACAGACCGCCCTGGAGCGAACCGGTTAATCCCACTTTAACTTTGTTTTGTGCAATGGCTACACCTGAAAATAATAACAGCGCTAATACTAAATAATTGGTCTTTAGTTTCATGATTTATTTTGTTTCGAGATTTTTATAAATTACAAGATTATCGTAGAATAACAATCCACCCATTTTAACATATACCCGGTAAAAACCATCTTCCAGTTTCGAAAGATCTAAGCCTACGTCGTCATCGCTAACCAGAGCTTGAAAAAGTGGATAACCGCCAATTTTTAATGCGTTCATATTCAGAATGCCGGCTGAGTTGTAAAGTTGATCACTTGCCGTGGCCCGGGTAAGCCAAACCTGTTTTATCTCATCCTCGTTGGGCGATATTATGTGAACATGGCACAAGTTAACAGCCGGGTTAGGATAAACTTCAACAGAGAACGACGAATTGGTTCCGTTTGGCGGATCTCCTATTTTTACATTAGGATTCCCAATATTACCTATAATCCATCCATTAGGATCCCGCATGATGAATCCTTTAACTACGGGCGTTTCGAAAGATGAAGTACGAAGGTCTGCCTCATCCTTTGTACACGAACACAGGCCTATTATTGCAACAGCAATAAAGGAAAATAACGATTTCATAAAGAGTAAAAATATGTAAGTTTTTCAATGAGTTAAAGTATACTTCACTTGTAGCGTGTATGATTCTTTAAGTTGTTTTCCGGGTGCAATATGGATTAAATTAACATAATTGCGGAGCTAATTTTACTGGTGCTCTTTTCTCAGCAAATCATTTACCGTTTTCACCGGGTTAAAAGTACTGATAGGTACTTCGACAAACACGGTAATCCAGTTGGCCATGGCTCCGTTCCAAAGTCCGGGCAGTTCCTGTGCTTTTAAATCCTTACCATCTTTCGATTTGGTGGAGATAAATCCTGTTGCCGGGTCGACAAATTTTCGCAGATCAAATACTTTTCCCTTGTAGTCACGGACACCGCAAACCAGGTCGACAGGGTTAAAATGGGTTGATTTGTGGAGAATCTCCTTTTGCTGTGGGTTTTCCATGTCAATCTGCGACGATTCAACAATTTGAAGTGATACTTCTCCATTATGCTCTTTTACCCAGAAAGGACCGCCACCGGGTTCGCCTTCGTTCTTCACCATGCCGCAAACTTTGATGGGCCGGTTCAGTTTCTGGTGGAGGTACTCTATTTTATCCTCCCTGGCCATATTCCCGAATTCGGGGTCAATTACAAATCCCAGTTTCGATTTAATAAAGCGCAGTATAGTCCTGATGTCCTCATCATCTGGTTTGTCGTCGAGTGCTTCAAGATGTTCGAAAACAGCATCCTGCAGTTCGAAAAGGTAGCCGCCCAACACTTTCTTATACAGGAACGTGTCGTTTTTCATGTTGTCGGGCACTACATTGTCAATATTTTTAATGAAAACAATCTCACTTTCCCGGTCATTCAGGTTTTCGATCAATGCTCCGTGACCACCTGGTCTGAACATAAGCCTGCCATCTGCTTCGCGCATGGGTTTATTGTTCATATCAACGGCAATAGTATCGGTTGATGCTTTCTGCAATGAAAAGGTAAGCTCGTATTTCAGATCAAAAAGTTCTTCGTACTTGCCTTTTACGCGGTTAATTTCGGTAAGGAACATATCGGCATGCTCAGGCGAGACCGTAAAATGTATGGCTGAGCGTTTCTCTTTATCCTTACAGTAATTGGCTGCTTCCACCATATGTTCCTCAATGGACATACGTGCACCATCGGGATATGAATGAAACAACAGCAAGCCTTTCGGCAAGTTGGCATAATTTAAACCTACCGGGTTCAGCAGGTAATCAATAATGATTTTGTACTCTTTTTTCTCAAGACATTCCTTTATATCGTAATCATCTTTACGCAGCACCTTAGCGAGCTTGTCGTAAAACGCAAAGTCAGCGATCCGGTCGAAAAAGTCCTTTACCAGTTTTAATTTTGGAGATGTCTGAAGATTTTTAATATCCTCATCCGACCCAGTGTACGTTTCCATAAATTCAAACAGGTGCTTGAACATACGGCTGGCAGCACCCGAAGCCGGGACAAATTTCAGCACTTCGTAACGTTTGGAGTTTGAATCGTAGTAGTATGAAAGCTTTTTTGCATCCCGCTGATTAAATGCTTTAATGCCATCGCCTACAATAGCTGGCCGGTCGAGGTTAATATACGGGAACCCTTTTCTGAAATTTTCTATCTGTAATTCAACTACTTTCGGGTCGCTTCCGCGCGATTGTAATTGCTTGAGGTCGTCTTTAGTAAACATACGGCTTTAGATTTTGGTATGAATGTCAAAGTTAGCAAAATTGAGCCTGACAGATACATCTTTTTGGAAAATCATAACAATTTTAAGTTACTGACTCAAAAAACAGCTGATAATGCTTATCTAATCAAAGCGATACAGGTATTCTGTTTGCGGCTCAAAGTAATCCCGGCAAGGCATACGCTATTCGTAAATAATTATGTTGAAATATTTATTTTTTACTTGTTTATCATTTAATAAAAATACTATCTTTGCACCCGCTTTGATCAGGACGTAAGTAGTATTGTAAACAATCGCATTAACAGAATCCGGAAAAAGCAATATTAATCCTTCAGCAAAAGTTCTTTTTATACATAAATGCCCAGGTGGTGAAATTGGTAGACACGCCAGCTTGAGGGGCTGGTGTCCTTAAGGATGTGCAAGTTCGAGTCTTGTCCTGGGCACAAAAACAAAATCCATCCGCCCGGATGGTGAAATTGGTAGACACGCTGGTTTCAGGGACCAGTGGCCTTACGGCTGTGCAGGTTCGAGTCCTGTTCTGGGCACTGATAGTTGCTTAACCACTTGTAAATAATCATTTGCAGGTGGTTATTTGTTTTTAGGGCATTTGTAACACTGTATTTCAGGCACCTGGTTGCCTGTTGTTGTTCCTTGGTTGCTGTAAGCAGCTGCCGGAACACGTTTCACTTTACATGTTAACAATTCACTACTTTTACTCAATCTATTCTCAGCGTATGGCCGAAATTATCAATTCCACTTCAAATCCGCGTATCAAGAACATTATTAAGCTTCAGTCTGGTAGTCGCGAGCGTCGCGGGCAGAATCTTTTTGTTATCGAAGGCTACCGCGAAATAAGCAGGGCTATGCAGACTGGCATTTTAAT
>CAYNVK010000047.1:0-13492 GCA_964400395.1 uncultured Lentimicrobiaceae bacterium
TTCCATATTGAACAGACCGATCACATTGCGCCCCTGGTGCCTGGCAGATGCCTGATGTTAAAACAGAAGGAGTACTTATCGGAGTTGCACATGTAAAATGAATCCTCGAGGCTGGCCAGGAAATCCTGCTTCCCTTCAATATCATCATCAACCGACGACTGTGCGGGTTCATTTTCCTTATAAAACGGCCTGAACCAGTTGGAAATCTCACGGAAGAAATCGAAATTTTTAAGCATGGCAAAAGTCCCCATGAACAGATCGAGGCCTTCCATCTGCATTTCCGACATTTTCTGTATTTTATTCAGCAAGTCGGGGCTGTCTTCAAAAATCTGCTCCCAATCCGGGTTTTTGTCTTCTATCAGTTCATCATTTATCAGGTTATCAATATCCAGTTTCTGCCTGATTTTTGATTCGAATTTCTGCACATCGGGCAGTATTTCCTCCCTGAATTTGCGCGTAATATTTTCAGTTTCAAGTGCTTTAAATATCTGCAGCAGGAAGTTATTCAAATCAGTGCCAAAAGTTTCATCGTCAGCATATTGAAGCAGCAGCGCCTTTAATTCAGGATACAGTTCAATGCGGTTGTTGTAAATAAAAACTGCGAAAATAAGGCCCGAAAATGCGCGTTGCCACACCTGTGGCTGACGGTCGTTGTAAAAATCGCAGAGCACGGAAAACTTGGTTTTATCAAAACAATTGATAAGGCTGAGGGTGATGGCACTAACCGCCAGGCTTTTCTCGTACCAGGGTAGCGACTCCGACTCGCGGATGGCTTTTATAAGCAAGAGGTCGGTTTCGGTATATTTATCGCTAAGCCACATCAGCTGGAATAGCTTTGGCGAAATGGACGGAAGCGATTCCGAAACCGGTTTCCCCTTCAGTAAATCCGTTTCGCTGAGCAGGCGGGCAAACTCCTGTTCGAAGGAATAACTATCAATATGCCGGGTGGCTTCTTCTTTTGCAATTTCTTTTTCCTTCTCGATGCGCGATTTTAACTGGTACACATGCATGCCTGTTTGCGCCAGTGCATGTTGCCTTACCCTGTCGGCCAATTCAAGTAACGAAACTTTCAGTTTTTCAAAAATTACATTGCGCTGCGGATCCGGAACTCCCCTGAAATTGTATTCTAGCAGCATGAGGTACGTCTGGTTGAGATCTTCGTATTGCAGGGTAAAATCAGCTACATGCATGCTTTCAACCAGCCCGCTGACGATATTCAGCGCCTCTTTCAAGCGGTTTGCATAAACAAGGTTACACAGGTCGGTAAATGTTTTTTCTATATCTGTGGTGGAAACAGCCATCTGATGTACTTTTAGAATGATAAAATAATTGTACCGGTTTCAAAACAAATGAATTGACAACACGAAACAACACATCAGGATACAACAAAAAGCACTCCAAGCCTCGCCATTATTCCATCATTCGGAGAAAATCGTCCTCTGTTATCACTGGGATGCCCAGTTTCTCTGCTTTCTGACGCTTTTCGGGGCCCATGTTTTCGCCTGCAACCACAAAATCTGTTTTACCTGTAACACTGCCTGCCAATTTGGCACCATGCAAAACAACCAGTTCTTCCAGTTCTTTCCTGCGTTTAGGTGAACCAAAAGAACCTGACACAACAATACTCTTGCCTGCAAAACTGGATGAAAGTAATTCGGGCTGTTTATCAGCAACCATGTGTAGCCCGGCATCTTTTAGTTTTTCGATCACCAGGAGGTTCTCCGGCTTGCGAAAGAATGCATAAATACTGCCGGCTACTTTTTCGCCTATATTTTCGGCTGCCTGCAATTCGTCCATTCCGGCACTGATAACTGAATCAATATCTTTGAAATGAAATGCCAGTTTGCGGGCAACTGTTTCGCCTACATACCTGATTCCCAGCGCAAACAACACCCGCTCGAACGGAGCCGATTTAGAAGTTTCAATACCGTTAATAATATTTTGTGCGGTTTTCGCCTTAAAACTTAGCTTTTTGTCTTTTGCTCCATCGGTTCCCCTGATCACTTTTTCGAGATCGAGAATCGAATCATAGGTTAAGGAATACAAATCAGCAATATTCCTGACCAGGTTATGATCGTACAGCATTTCAATTTTCCCTTCGCCCAGGCTATCAATATTCATGGCCTTTCGATGGATAAAATGTTCGAGCCGGCCTTTGATTTGGGGAGGGCAATGATCTTCGTTGGGGCAGAAATTGCCGGCTTCACCTTCCTGGCGTTCGAGCCGGGTTCCGCATTCGGGGCAGTTTTCGATAAAAATAACAGGCGCTGCAAAAAGGTCGCGCTTACTGAGGTCGACTCCTACGATTTTCGGAATGATCTCCCCTCCTTTTTCCACAAAAACAAAATCCCCTACCCGAACATCGAGTTTGGCGATAATATCAGCATTATGCAAACTGGCACGTTTCACTATGGTTCCGGCCAATTGTACAGGTTTGAGGTTAGCCACGGGTGTAACCACGCCGGTGCGTCCTACCTGGTAATCGATTGACAAGAGCTGTGTTGACACTTGCTCAGCTTTATATTTATAAGCAATAGCCCAGCGTGGCGATTTGGCTGTAAAACCCAACGCCTGCTGCTGCTCCAGCGAATTTACTTTAATAACGATACCATCGATATCAAACGACAGCTTATCCCGTTCGCGTGCCATGGTATTGATAAATGCCAGCACTTCATCAATAGATGTGCAGAGCGCCGATTTATCCGAGATTTTAAAACCCCACTGCGCAAGCATTTGGAGGCTTTGCTGGTGGGTGGCAAAAGAAAGGGATTCGCCGAGGGCATAGTACATATAGCCATCGAGCGGTCGGCGGGCAACTTCAGCTGAATCCTGCAGTTTTAGGCTTCCGGCTGCGGCATTTCGCGGATTGGCAAAAGGATTTTCACCGATTTCAATACGTTCGAGGTTCATTTTTTCAAAACCCGGCCGGGGCAAGATGATCTCGCCACGCACTTCGAAAACACCAGGATACCCTGAGCCAACCAGGCGCAAAGGGATGCTTCGGATTGTTTTTACATTTACGGTAACGTCATCACCCCTTTCGCCATCGCCACGAGTGAGCGCCCTGGTGAGCAAGCCATTTTCATAGGTCAGGCTTATGGAAAGCCCGTCAAATTTCAGTTCGCAGAAATATTCGTACGTGCCATCGATCAGTTTACGAACCCGCTCGTCGAAATCGCGCAACTCACTTTCGGAATAGGTATTGGATAACGAAAGCATCGGGTACGTATGGCGGGCAGAGGTAAACTCGGAAGTAACGGTGCCTCCGACCCGCTGTGTTGGCGAATCAGGAAGCAAAAATTCGGGGTATTCCTTTTCGAGCGCCGATAATTTCTCGAGAAGCATATCAAATTCATAATCAGAAATTACAGGATCTGCCAGCACATAATACCTGTAGTTGTGGTCGTTCAGCTCTTTTACGAGCATATTTATATTGATCTGGGCTTCTTCTCTGGTCATATTCAGTATTAAAAAAAAATTGGGTTACCCGAAAAAAAATAAACATCCTACTGAGCCGGATGTTTGGGCATTATTTTTTCATTCCGGTACATGTAAATGGTTTCGTTGCGGTTTACCGGGTTCAGTTTGTGCATGATATCGTCAATAAATCCGGGCTCAAATGTCTTCTCGAATACAAGTGCAGGGATTTCTTTTTTCATTGAATCAACCCGGGGCTGCAGATTCTCGTCGCTGTAAAACAGCACGAACGACGCATCCTGAACGCGGCTTGGCAGCGAATCGGCAACGTATTGTTTCACGCCCAATTTCGATTTGTACAAAGGCTGCATCCATTGCCCGGAATAATAACGCGGTACCATTTGGGCCGAGTTCCGGTTCATATCTTCCACAACTATCACTTTAACATCTTTGTAGTTTTTAAGGTACGACATGGATTCCACGCGCGACCTTTTAGAATACGCAGTTGATACCGGAATAAGCAGCACAAAGTTAATTATCCAGAAAAATATCCAGCTATTGGCCAGCAGCCTGCGATGCCTGTACCAGTATTTCGAAACAACAACAAACGAATTCCACCCGATAACGCCGCCAATAACAACATAAGGGAGTATGGGCAGAATAAACCTTTCCTGTTTGTTGGGGAAAAACGAATGAAAAACCAGGAAAAGGAATGCAGGCAAAAATATAAGCAGTTGCTTTTTCCAAATCCGGAAAAAGCCAAAAAGCAGCATGAGCGATATCGGCGGTATTAAAAGCCCGGCCAGTAAGAGCATATAATTATACCACGGGCCCGAAATATAATCGTTGGCTGCCTGGATATTGTATTTCACATATTCGATAAACTCGGCAAAAGGATGTCCCCAGATGTAATAATCAATTACGCCTTGCAACAGAACAACCGAAAGTATTGCGCCGAATCCAAGTATTACTGCAGGTATCCATTTGCGCTGGATCAGCAGTACAAGTCCCACACCACCAACAAATACAATGAGTTGAAAGCGGATTGAAATGCTGAGACCAAGTACAAAACCAGCCAGGAAAAACGAAAGCAGCGGCCATTTACTGTTTCCTGATTTCAGCAGCATCCAAATACCTGCCAGGGTAAAAGGAAAACAAAAGGTTTCGACCAGGTTACGGACACTTAGCATGGGCAAAAACCAAAAAGCGGCCATTAAAATTCCGGCAAGCGCAGCATCTTTTTTTGATGAAAGTCGTTCAGTAATTTTATAGGTTAGCCATACCGCGTATACCGAAGCTGCAGCATGCAACAACCTCACTACAAACATTTTTGCAACCGGATCAGTAAAATGTAACAAGTTAAAAAGTTTAAACAGCAGGAAATGCATCCCCATATAAAAAAGGCTATGCCCGTCGGGAATAATCTCCTGGCCCGGCAGCCAGGGATGGCCCGGAACAATAACGCCATCCACCCAGCTCTGGGCAGCTTCAATTACCAGGAAATGGTCGTCGTGCATACCGAACCCCCGCGAAAAAACCGTCGCCAGCAAGCGGGTTACGACAGCAACAATCATTACCAACAGCAAGGGTTTCTCATTCCATGCCTTTTGTATATCCTTCGGTATTTGCATATTAAAAATTTTATTTAATGTAAATTTTATGAAGTAAAAGTATGAAAACAATCGCATGTTTCCTTACAGGCTACGTCATTTTTAAAACATGGAATTTTCCAAAACAAAGCCACAGACAACCTGCCTGGAAAAGCAGGGAATTATAAACTGCTTCCGGATAGTGTGATTGAACAAACTTTTCTACTTTAGCGGCCCGTAAACCAATCAAAAAAATAAATACAATCTGAATGAAAAAGAGAATCTTCTTATCCCTTGCGGTGATAGCCGTAGGAAGCACATTGTTTTCGCAAAATGCCCCGCAAAACCGCTATACGCCAGAGCTTTTATGGAAACTTGGACGCGTGAGCGAAATACAGGTTTCGCCCGATAACAAAACTATTTTGTATGGCGTAAGCTGGTACAACCTGGCCGAAAACAAAGGAAACCGCGACTTGTATACCATGCCTGTTGCAGGAGGACCCGCAGCGAAAGTTACTGCCTTTAAAGGCAGCGAATTGAATGGTATATTCAGGCCCGATGGAAAGAAAATAGCTTTCCTTTCGGCTGAGTCGGGTTCCATGCAGCTGTGGGAAGCAAATCCTGATGGCTCGGCAGCCGTTAAAATCAGTAATGTTGATGGCGATATTACCGGCTTTAGTTATTCGCCCGATATGAAATACCTTTTGTATACACAGCGGGTTAAAATTGACAAAACGCCAAACGACATTTACCCCGACCTGCCAAAAGCCAATGCCCGTATAGAAGACGACCTGATGTACAGGCATTGGGATAGTTGGTCCGACTACAGTTACAGCCACATTTTTATTGCTTCCTACTCCGACGGAAAAATCGGGAATGGCAAAGACATCATGGAAAACCAGCGTTTCGAGTCGCCAATGGCTCCCTGGGGTGGCATGGAACAAATTGGCTGGAGCCCGAAAAGCGATAAATTTGCTTATACCTGCAAAAAGCTCACCGGTAAAGAATATTCGCTGAGTACAAATTCCGAAATTTATGTGTTCGACCTGAAAACCGGTACCGAAACCAATGTATCGAAAGGCATTGCCGGTTACGACCAGGATCCTGTTTTTTCGCCCGACGGACGTAAACTGGTTTGGAGAAGCATGGCCCGCGATGGTTTTGAAGCCGACAAGGACAGGATTATGATTTATGATTTTGCAACCGCCAAATATGCTGACTACTCCGAAAACTTCGACCAGAATGCCAATAATTTCGCCTGGACTGCTGATAGCAAAACCTTGTATTTCCTGAGCCCGATCCACGGAACCGTTCAGATTTATACACTGAATACTGAAAACAAGCAGATAAAACCGGTAAGTTCCGGACAATGCGATTTTCTTTCAGTAGCCTTGTCAGGCAAAGACATCATTACATCGAAGCAATCGATGACATCGCCGACTGAGATTTTTAAAATTGATGCTACCGGAAAAGAAACACAGCTTTCGTTTACCAATAAGGAAATACTGAAAGATGTAAAATCAGCCAAAGTTGAAGAGCGCTGGATGACCACCACCGATAATAAGAAAATGCTGGTTTGGGTTGTTTATCCGCCTGATTTTAACCCGAATAAAAAATACCCGGCCCTTTTATTCTGCGAAGGCGGGCCTCAAAGCATGGTAAGCCAGTTTTTCTCCTACCGTTGGAATATGCAGATCATGGCTGCTAACGATTATATAGTAATTGCGCCTAACCGCAGGGGATTGCCGGGTTTCGGGCAGGAATGGAACGACCAGATCAGCGGCGATTATGGCGGTCAGAATATGAAAGACTACCTCACAGCCGTCGACGAAATGGCAAAGGAACCGTTTGTTGACAAGGACAGGCTGGGCGCAGTAGGTGCCAGTTATGGCGGATTTTCGGTATTATGGCTGGCCGGTCATCACGAAAAACGCTTTAAAGCTTTTATTTCGCATTGCGGAATGTTCAACCTCGAGGATCAATACCTTACCACCGAAGAAATGTGGTTTGTAAACTGGGACCTGGGTGGCCCATACTGGGAAAAAGGGAATGCAAAAGTGGATCACTCTTATGCGAACTCGCCACACAAATTTGTTGATAAATGGGATACGCCGATTATGATAATTGAAGGCGAAAACGATTTCCGCATTCCTTATACCCAGGGCATGGCTGCATACGCAGCAGCAAAACTCAGGGGAATACCGGCCCGATACCTGCATTTCCCGGAAGAAAGTCATTGGGTGCTCAGGCCTCAGAACAGCGTTTTATGGCAGCGTGAATTCTTCCGCTGGCTTGATGAATACCTGAAAAAGTAAATTTCAGTTTACAGATTGACTAATTAGCTTCCAGAATACGGCGAATTTATTGCCATTATAATTTTTGCAATCCTCATGCAATTCGCCAGCGGCTTGAATGAAAAACAGCCTGTTCCAACAAATAAGGGACAGGCTGTTTTACTAAATCGGATCAAGATAATTATTAACTCAAAATCTCTTAAAGAACACAGAAATTTCTGTTTTGGGAGCAATGTAATTTTCAGCAATTAAACTTTCCCGTTATATTTCGGGTCATAGTCTACCATCCACTCTATGCCATATTTATCCCTGAACATTCCAAAATAGGAGCCCCAGGGGCTATCAGCTATCGGTACTTCAACTGATCCTCCGGCGGAAAGTCCATTAAATATTTTATCAGCTTCCTCTTTGTTTTCAGCACTTACTGAAATTTTGCTCCTGTTCTCATTTTCACTTACCCGTCCCATATGCTCGGGAACGTCATTTGCCATCAACACGTTTTGGCCAATGGGTAAGGCAATGTGCATAATTTTATCCGCTTCATGCTCAGGTATCTCAAAACCAGGACCTGACATATCCTTAAAGCGGATGATCATCGCGAATTCTCCGCCAAATACTGATTTGTAAAAATTGAATGCTTCTTCGGCATTTCCGTTAAAATTAATATGCGGGTTAATCAGTGCCATGTTCTTAAGGTTTAAGGTTGTTTTATCAATTTGAAAAAATTCCGGGCGAAGTATCGGTCAATACCTTGATGCGCAGAAACTCAGATTATAACAAGTGCGGAATTAAAATGTTGATAGATTGTTTGTCAGCACACATTCACGCAAAGATTTCGTTCTCATGTGCAGTTACTTAGAAGCGTGCCTTAGCAATTTTATCCGTTCCCGGTTTCCCTTTGCCCGGCATCGGGAGTTGATAGGCAAACCCCGTAAGCAATTGCCGACGGGGCTGTTAACTCATTTACCGGCTGGCGGTATCTGTGCTCTTTTCCTGAAACTGTTCAATTTGGTTTAGCAACTCCATGGATTGCAGAATGGGTTGCCACTCTTTACCTCTAAATATCAGCTGAAACCATTTCTTATTCCGGTTCTCGTATTTGATGTTAAAAAATAACCAATAGGCAGCATAAATGAATGATAATGTGACTATTCCTTGCAGAATCCACAGCATCCAGTTTTCGGCTGCGAACATTTTTTCATTCCAGTAAAAAGTAGTCCAGACAGGAAGTTGTAAAAACAGCAGTCGGGTTACGTGCAGTGTCGAGATTTTAAGAGTTGAAACTTTTTCCTGAATAGCCAGCACCGGCTCACTGAAATCAATTTTGTTGATCAGGTTTATCTGATAAACATAAACACCTATGGCAATGGCTGTCAGCAATACCTGGATCGTAGCCGAAAGCAGGAAAAACAGGCTTACCTCACCTAAATGATTTATCATTAAGTTACCGAGCAAACTCCCAAGTGCCATTACCCAGATAATGCCTACAACAAGCGTAAAAACTTTTGTTGGTTTCATTGAGGAAAGTAAATTTTGTGCTTTCAACCGGGTAATTTCATCCGTGTTTATTTTGTTTACCCGCAGGCTTGCTTCTGCCCTTTCATTTGTAGCCTGCCAAAGTAATTTCAATTCGTTTTCGTCCATCACATTATGAATTTATTTGTGAAAATTTCTTTTTGAGTTTTTCTTTGATGCGTCCCAGTTTTGTACCCACGTTGGTTACTGATAGCCCTATTATCTCTGATATTTCCGCATGGCTTTTATCTTCCAGATACAGAAACAGCAAGGCTTTATCGAGGTCGTTGAGTTCAGTAATAAACTTTTCCAAAAGGATTAACTGTTCTGATTTTTCGTTATTTACATCGTCGTGAATTGATGTAAATTCCTCAATTAAAGGCATGTTTAAAAATTGCCGGTTTACATTTTTCCGGTAAAACGAAATAGCAACGTTCAAAGAGATGCGGTATAACCAGGTTGTGACAGCAAAAGTATCATTGTACTTAGGCAATGATTTCCATACCTGTATCATCATTTCCTGCAAAAGGTCCTGCCTGTCATCATCATTCCGGCAATAGGTTTTGGCAACCTTGAACAAAATACCTTTGTGTTGTTCAATGATTTGATGGAACTTTTCACTGAGTTCATTATCGCTTATCATAGTGCCGAAAACCATTTCTTTATGAATTCATACGCCTGTGAATTATGCCTGATGCCGTTATGCGTAGCGCCATCAATGATTTGAAAGTTGGCCTCACAATTTTCAGATACTGCCTTTTCCATTGCTTCCGCGTTAAAAGCCTCATCTTTATTCCCAATCAAAACCAGTGTTGGTGCATCTATTGATTTCAAGCCTTCTTTGTAGTCTTCTGGTGCCATGCTCATATCTGCCCTGTAGGTGTATTTTCGTAACGGATTATTTTCAGGCAAATTAAAGAATAATACAGGCAAACTGTCGTATGAATGATTACCAATTTCATTGAACATTTTTAATCCGATAATTCTGGCAAAATGAATTTTCATAAAAGGCTCGACTTCACCTGATTCAGATGCTGGCGTTTGCTGAATGGCAGGCGAATTTTGTCCTAAAAGGGGTGCAAACAACAAATAACCATCAATTTTTGGCTTATTCTTCAGCATGGCATAATTCAAGGCTACGCCTCCACCCATAGAGTGTCCGGCAATAATAATTTTCCCGGTGGTCTTTAGTTTGCGGATAGTTTTGATAATTTCAGCCAAATCGTCGGCATACTGATTGATGTTATCAACATCGCCATCATTGCCCTCCGACCTTCCGTGTCCTCTCAGGTCGATTGCAAAAACTTCAGCTTGCGTTGCCTGCTGCAGCAGTCCCGCGGTTTTGTTATACAAATAACTGGTACTTGCCACGCCGTGAATAAGAATAATGGTGTTGTCGGATTTTTTAGGGTATTTGCAGGCATATATCTTCTTTTTATCCCTCGTAGTGAAGTAATAGTCTTCTGCTTTATAAACCTGTTCAAACCCCATTTCTTTTAGAGCCTCGGGGTCAATATTCGCAGGCTGCGATGGTTTAAAAAAGGGTTCAGGCATATAAATAAGTTTGGTAGCCTCCATTACCAGGCTATCTTTATTCCCCTTGAAATAGTCCTGCAGGATACTTTGTCCGGAGACGGTTGTAACTGATAAAAAAAGTGTAACAACTGAAATAATTTTTGTCATTCTCATTGATCGAACAATTAAATGTGAAACTTGATTTTGCCCATTATTCGCATGAAGTGTCAAAAAATCACAGTCAGCTGAAAAATATATTTCGCTTTCAATGTGGATGTTGTTCTTTTACCTGCCTGGTCTGAATTGTATCTATGTTATGGAGTTTAATAATCAGCCAAACCCGGAAGCCATTTATTTTATATCCAGTAACTACTTAATCCTGGTTTCGATGCACCTTATGGCAGTGACACTGAAACTTTGTAATCCTGAAAGCCAATAAACCCTTATCTTTACCCTAAAATCCAAATGCCGATGCAAACCCGCAATATATTCGCACTCATTCTTTTGCTGTTCGTAAGTTATAGTCTGTACGCCCAGCCCGATGCCGGCAAGCGCGTGATACTTATTGGCATCGGTGGCATATCGGCCGAAAATTTCCAGTATGCCTCCACTCCTGCCCTCGACGGAATGATCAGGCAAGGAGCTATTTCGCTAAAAACAAGGGGCGTAATGCCCACCGAGATCGCCCCAAACCTGGCAAGTATACTCGGAGGCTCAGGTCCCGAGCAGCATGGCGTTACCGGCAATAGCTGGAGCCTCACAAACCAGGCTTTCGAGCCCACCACCAAAGATCCCGACGGATATTTCACCTCCATTTATACACTTATACACAACCAGATGCCGAAGGCTGCAACAGGCATGTTTTACGACCTGTCGTGGCTGGGTAACTGCATCAACCCGAAATATATCAGTCGGCAGCAATTTATCGAAGGTCAAGTGATGATAACTTCGGTAGCCTTAAATTTCATTATCAGGGAAAAACCGGTTTTCACTTTTATTTACTATGGACTTCCTGCCGTTACATGCAGCGAAAAGGGATTCAGCTCATCTGAATATTACCAGTCGGTAAGCGAAATTGATGCCGAAATTGCCAAACTCACCGCCGGGTTACAGGAAGCCAAAATGCTTCAGAATACCACCATTATTGTTACTTCGGATGTAGGAAAAACCAACACAGGCAGCCTTTCGCTAAGCACTTCCGATATTGAAGTTCCGTGGATAATATCCGGCCCCACCGTGCAAAAAAATATAGTTATCGATGCCTCTAACGACCTTATGAACACATCGCCGGTAATTGCACGTATACTCGGGCTTAAAACGCCCCCCGAATGGATTGGCCGGCCAACCGCCGAAGCTTTTACTGCAAAAAACCCGAAAACGAAAGCAACTGTTTATGTTCCGAAGCCCATGTGTTCGCTGGCCGGGGGTGCCTATCCCGGACCCCAGCAGGTTGAATTGTCGGTAGTAAAACCAGGCTTGCAGCTGTACTATACACTCGACGGAACGCAGCCGGGACCATCCTCTTCCAAATATACCTCGCCGTTTACCATCAACAGTAACTGTACCCTCAAAGCGGTTACCATTTCGGGCAAAAATGCCAGCCAGGTGCTCACCCGGATCTTTACTTTCGTGCAAGGCGTAAAGCAAGCCACTTTGAGCGCTCAGCCCGACAGCAGGCATCCCGGTTCGGGCGTTTCGGGATTATTCGATGGACTGGTAGGCTCGTCGAACCCCGCCAATAAGCAATGGATGGGTTTCGAAAACGGAAACTTTGAGATTACTATCGATCGCGGCGAAGCCAGCCCCATTAAAGTGTTGGGTATTGATGTATTACATATGCCCTCCGAATGTATTTTACTCCCGGTTGCAGTTGAGTTTTATGCTTCTGCAGATGGCATTGATTATAAACTGCTGAAAACATATTACACTACCGAAAGCGACAATGCCGCAGCTGACGGACTGGTAATGCTTTCGATGGACTTTGATAACCTCAGCAGTCGATATATCCGCATTAAAGCCAATCGCGCTGAAGGTTGTCCTGTACCCGGCGCCAAACCCTGGCTCATGGTGAGTGAGGTTGAAATTGAATGAAATTGCCAGCCGGGATTCTTCCGGCATAATGCACTCCGTTTGTCAACTCGAACTGATGAAGACTTTTCCGGAACCAACAGCGAAACCTTGTTGCCAATGGTTTACGCTCCCGTTTCACGGGACAAGTTATGGCAAGTGCAGGATTAAATTGTTGCTCAACTGTCTGCCAGTACAAATTTAAGTTAAGATTTCAAATGTTTCAATGAATACGAAAACTCGCATTTGCTATACGTTTGTTTGCAACTGTTTTTTATCTTCAGTCATAATGAAATCTACATTTTGCAATTAATATTTCGTCGTCTTTCACTTTGTATATCAGTCTGTGTTCATCATCAATTCTGCGCGACCAAAATCCTTTATATTTATGTTTCAAAGGTTCAGGTTTTCCAATGCCCGAAAAAGGAGTTCGTGAAATATCTTTTAACAAATCATTTATTTTCGATAAAATTTTCTTGTCGGTCTTTTGCCAATACAAATAATCTTCCCAAGACTCATCTACAAATAAGTATCTCATATTTCTAATAGGTCTTTCTGAAATGATGAGCCTTTTTTGAGTTTTTCAATTGCTGAATCCAATCTTTTCTCATTTGTCTTGGAAGACAATTCGTGATATGTAGCATTAAGCGAATTATACTCGTCTAATGACATAATGACCACACCTCTGTCTTTGCCTCTGTTAATTATCAGGGTTTCAAAGTTTTCAGTCACGCGGTCAAGATACTGCTTAATATCTTTTCTAAAATCGGAAATTGTTGTTGTCAACATGATATTGATTATTTGTACGTTTAAAAGTACAAATATAAGTACAAATATTGAAATATTGTTATTTTGCTCAGATTTTTCTTAAAATAGTTGCTAACTGGCTACTGAGGGTGGTGAAATTTCATGTATAAAACCAATACACCGGGAACACTATACCACTACTATTATAATAAACACAAATTTACCCCTCGCCGCTGCGCGCGATGCATTGCTGGATCATGTATGCCTGAAACTTTTATTGCTTCGTTCCCGAAAAATCGCATATGCGTCAAGCTAATATTTGGTTATTAACAGATGTGTGTTAGTAAA
>CAYNVK010000048.1:0-13489 GCA_964400395.1 uncultured Lentimicrobiaceae bacterium
CTACTATAAATCCAATGTTATGCCGGGTGTTGGCATACTCTTCGCCAATATTGCCTAGTCCAACTATTAAATATTTGTCCATTAAAATTTGTCTTGTAATTAGCTGATTTCTGTTGATGGTCAGATACTAAAATTTCCTGGTAAGAAAATCCTGTAACCTGATATGATTAATTCCCCTATCATTGTCGAACTGTAATTCGTCCATTGAAATTACGAATTTGGGATAATTGTCATCTATTAGTTTTAAATTTCCGAATTCACGATGAATTACATCTTCATTTGCTAAAAGATAAGTTACCTGTACATAAATTCTACTTTGGTTTCTTTCAAATACAAAATCAATTTCCCTGCCATTATAATCTCCTGTTGTACAACTGTATCCGTATGACTTAAAATGATTTAAGACAACATTTTCGAGAATTTTGTTAATATCGGCAGATTTAAACCCTATAATGGAATTGCGTAGTCCAATATCCCTGAAGTAATACTTCTCACCAAATTCAAAGATTTTTCTTCCTTTCAGATCTGCACGGCTAACTTTGTTTACAAAAAATGATTTAACAAGATGATCCAGATATTCGATCACCCTGACAGGTGCAATATTTATTCGCTGGTTCTTTAGGAAATCGCTGATTTTTTTTGCTGAGACTATCGAAGCTGTATTATCTGCAAGGTATTTCACCAAATCTTCAACAAAGCGACTGTTACGAATGTTGTGCCGTGCAATTACGTCTTTGTATAATATAGTATTATAGATGTTTCGTAAATATTCAAACACAATTTCATCATTTAATGGCAGGTTTCGTAAATAAGGCAGACCTCCATATTTAAGAAAAAGCTGTATGCTTGTCGAAGAGTGGCTCAATGAATGAAACTCGATAAATTCATTGTAGTTTAATGGATTTATCTCAAACTCAATATGGCGGCCACTCAAACTGCCTGATATATCAGTTGATAAGAAACTCGCATTGCTACCTGTACACCAAATATCCCACAATCCTTCAGCAAGTAACGCACGTAATGCAGCCGGATAATTTTCGATATCCTGAACTTCATCCAGAAAAAGAAAATTGTTATTCTCCTTTTCATAACCTTTTATAAATCTCATTAGATCTACATCGGTTCTTATTTCATTAAAGTCGGGAAGTTCCTTGTTGATATAAACGATATTGGAACCAGCGATTTCGTAAGCAACGTGCTGAATTAATTGAAATAAAAAATAGCTTTTACCAACCCTTCGCTGACCAACCAATACTTTTATTACATCCTTTCCGATAAAGGGCAACATCCTTTCAAAATACAAAGGGCGCTTTAGCAGGTCACTTTTAACATACTTTTTGTACATAATGTTTGATGTCAGTTTACCCTGCAAAGATATAATTTAGTTTAACGCCCATATAAATGTTTTTTAATATTTATCAATAGTTTTACGCACACGTAAAACTATTAACAATCTCAGACTATCTTTTAATGGCATCTCCGGTTATTGAAGAAACAATCACACCACAGTTAAACCAAGAAAACTAACTTTTTATCTCAAATTTATCCCAATCCATGCCCACCATAAATCCTTTGCGGAAATCAGCGAGTTTATCGTAACTCAGGCTAATTGTTTCCATTCCTTCACGGTTCGGAGCAATCTCGATAAGATGTTTACCTTTAAAATCAATAACTGTCGAATCGCCCTGGTGGTTAGTTCCTTTGCCATCAATGCCCACCCGGTTTACGGCCACAACATAACATTGGTTTTCGATGGCGCGGGCAATTAGCAGCTGCCGGTAGGCATAACTCCGGGCGGCGGGCCAGTTGGCCATATACAAAAGTAAATCGTACTCGTACACACCATTATTCCAGGTGTTTTTACTCCATACCGGGAACCTCAGGTCGTAGCAAACCATTGGGCACATTTTCCAGCCCAGCAGTTCGACAATAAGTTTCTGTTTGCCCTGCGAAAATTGTTCGTGTTCGTTACCCGGATGAAACAGGTGCCGTTTATCATAAATGCTATAGTTCCCATCAGGCTTCATCCACACCAGCCGGTTGTAATAGTTTCCATTTTCAACAATTACAAGGCTGCCGGTAATCACAGTGTTCAGTTTCGAGGCCTGCCCGGCCATCCAGGCCACTGTTTGCCCGTTCATATCTTCTGCCAGCGAGCGCTGATCGACCACAAAACCGGT
The DNA here is from genome assembly GCA_964400395.1 of uncultured Lentimicrobiaceae bacterium. Taxonomy (GTDB): domain Bacteria; phylum Bacteroidota; class Bacteroidia; order Bacteroidales; family UBA4417; genus UBA4417. Next base: position 2,181 of record CAYNVK010000048.1, read on the forward strand.
ATTGAACATTTCGGGCAACACCACCAGGTCGGTTTTCCGGTCAATCCGGTTGAAGAAATCTTCAAATTTCAGCAGGTTGCTTTTTTTATCCTCCCAAACCAGGTCGGGTTGGATAAGGGTTACGTTTAAATCGTACATAATATTCCGGCAGCTTTAACCAGGGTTTCTTCAGTTTTGGCAAAACAAAAACGTAATACATGGTTGTCCTGTTTATCGTGGTAAAACGGCGAAACAGGAACTGATGCCACACCAAATTCCTTTGTGATTCGTGTAGCAAAATCAAGCTCCTTTTCATCGGAAATAGCGCTGTAGTCGAGCAACTGAAAATAAGTTCCGTACGACGGTATAATTTTGAACCTCGAATCTTTCACCAGGCCCGCGAACAAATCGCGCTTCTGCTGGTAAAACGCGGGCAGTTGCATGTAATTTTCTTTGTTGTTCAGGAATTCAGCCACGGCATGCTGTATGGGCGTATTGGAGGCAAAAACCACAAACTGGTGCACTTTTCGCACCTCGGCCATTAATACCGCCGGGGCAAGGATAAAGCCCGTTTTCCAACCCGTGGTATGAAATGTTTTGCCAAAAGAGCCTATCACAAAACTCCGTGAAGCCAGCTCCGGGTAAAAACAAACACTCTCGTGCCTGAGGCCGTCAAAAATCAGATGTTCGTACACCTCATCACTCATCACCACGATATTGCTATTACGGGTTATCTGGTCAAGTTCCTTTAAATCAGTTGCGGATAGAACACTACCGGTAGGGTTATGCGGCGTATTGATCATGATCATCCTGGTGCGGCTGTTGATCAGGCTTTTAACTTCCGGCCAGTTAACGGTATAGGATGGAACCTGCAAGGATGAATACCGCACCGTTCCACCACTCAGTTCAACCGCGGGAGCATAGCTGTCGTAAGCCGGCTCAATGATAATGGCTTCGTCGCCCGGATGAATCATGGCCGTTATAACACAAAAAATAGCCTCGGTTGCGCCAGCGGTTACGGTTATTTCTGTTTGGGGATCATAGGTAATTCCAAATGTATCAAACGCTTTGGCAGCAATAGCTTCGCGAAGCGCGGGCACACCCGGCATAGGCGCGTATTGGTTAAAACCTTTGTGCATATATTTATCCACCAGCGCGATCAGCTCTTCCGAAATCGGGAAATCAGGAAAGCCCTGCGAGAGGTTTATAGCGCCCACTTCGTTGGCCAGGCCCGACATTACTGCAAATATTGATGTTCCGGCATGAGGCAGCCTGGAAGAAACGTTTCCTGTAAAATTCATAGATCAGGGTTTTGATGGGTCAAAGGTAATGGTTTTTGCAGGTTGGCTGCAATTTATCAGATTCTGATTTCGGCACAATGAGAAATAACGGCACAAAAACCATTTGCGCGCTGAAATGGTTCAGAATTATTGTTTTCAGAACGTTATCATTATTATTCAACGTAATCTTTGTACCTTTGGCGGCTATTTTTATAAGCATGGATGTATTAAAGAAAGAAGGACGTTATCTGCGCATTATCAGCCAGCTGGAAGGGTTATTGACCAAAACCAGCGATCCGGTTGCACGGATGGCTACCATTGCTGCAGTTTTAAGCCATAAGTTCGATTATTTTTTCTGGTGTGGATTTTACATGGTTCACCCCGATAGGCTCATAGTTGGTCCTTACCAGGGCCCGGTGGCCTGCCAGGTGCTGCAGGGAACAGGTGTATGCCTTGCAGCCGTTAACGAAAACAGCAGCATTGTAGTTCCAGATGTACATCAATTCCCGGGTCATATTGCCTGCGATTCGCGTTCAAACTCCGAAATAGTGGTTCCGGTGCGCAGTTCCACCGGCCAGATTATGGCTGTTCTTGATGTCGACAGTGCATCATTCAACTCGTTTGATGAAACCGACCGGATCTGGCTCGAAAAAATCACGGCTATGGTATACCCGGCATAATTCAATCCCCGCTAAATAGTTTCCCGATGAACAACTTCGAAATAGTAATCCTGGCGCTTGCATTGGTTTTCAACTCATGGAATTCGTATGTACATGCAGGACTCCTACTTTCGAAGGAACAAATGGTCCGCAGGTTTTACGCTTCGGGTATCACTTTCCTGATGGAGTTTCTGATGGCCGGAACCGGAATCTGGGCTGGTTATAAAACAGCCAGTTCCGAAATGAGGACCAATATACTTATCAGCCTGAGTATTATGCTGGTAGTCGGGCTTAAAGTACTTTTTACGGTAATCAGGGCACAATCGCAGGAAACTGATCATGAATATTCCGAAAACAAGCGAACCATTTTTGCCGCCCTGCTCGAAGGAATAGTTCCATTGTTTATCGGTATTTCAATAGGACTGCTTTCGCTCCAGCCATACCTGCACTGGTTATTAATCGGGTTGTTCCTGCTTTTGGGGATTATTACCGGCCAGGTTGCAGCCATTCAGAAAAAGGACAATGCCTTTAACTTCAAGGTTGAATATATGGCCGGATTTCTTTTTATCGCAGCAGCCATAAAACTGGCACTCAACATCACAGGATTCTGACAGCCAGCTCACTTTACTACTTTTATAAACATGTATTCACAATAAATTGCAAAAATGAGAATAACTTTACTTTCACTGCTTTTAACCGTTTTATTTGTAACAACAAAAGCACAGCCACCTGCAAACTATTACAGTACAGCAACCGGTAAAATTGGCACCGACTTACAGCAGGCACTGCACGATATTATTGATAACCACACATCAGTGTCGTACGATCAACTGTGGACAAGTTTTAAAACCACTGATAAAAAATCAAATGGCAAAGTTTGGGACATGTACTCCGATATACCTGGAGGAACACCTCCTTATGAGTTTACATTTGGAACCAATCAATGCGGTAGCTACGGTGGAGAAAGTGATTGCTACAACCGCGAACATTCGTGGCCAAAAAGCTGGTTCAGTGACAAAACACCTATGTACAGCGATTTATTTCATTTGGTTCCAACCGATGGATACGTAAATAACAGGCGTGGAAATTACCCTTACGGCGATGTTGCATCTGCCACCTGGACCTCACTAAACGGGTCTAAAGTAGGATATTGCACAACCCCGGGATACGCAGGAATTGTATTTGAGCCCATTGATGAATACAAGGGAGACTTTGCCAGGAATTATTTTTACATGGCGACACGCTATTATAAAGAAGACAATGGATGGGCCGGCAGCGCTATGACCACAGGCTCGCAATTTAAACCCTGGGCCAGGGATATGCTTTTAATATGGGCACAAGAAGATCCGGTTTCGGAAAAAGAAACAGCCCGTAACAATGCTGTTTATGCCATACAACACAACCGCAACCCATTTATCGATCATCCCGAATATGCCAATATGATATGGGGCACCAATGCAGGGATTACTGACGAGCAATCGCAGGTTGCGCTGCAGGTGTATCCTAACCCTGCTGCCGAAAATTGCACCGTTACCTTACCTCCCGAATTTACCCAACAAAACAATACTTTTGTTGTTTATTCCTCAACCGGGCTACCTGTATCAGCAACTGTAACCATTACCGGCGATAAAGCAAACCTGAACCTGGAACGTTTGCCTGCCGGCTTTTACCTGGTGAAACTTTCATTACCCAATTCACATACCACTTACCAGGCCCGAATTATTAAGAAATAACATCCCGAAGACCTTGCAAAGCATACGACTTACCAAAGAGTTTAAATTTGAAATGGCTCATGCCCTGAAAGGCTACGACGGCCTTTGCCGTAATATTCACGGGCATTCATACGAGCTGCTGGTAACTATTACAGGCACACCAATTTCCGATCCATCATCTGCCAAGTTAGGCATGGTGATGGATTTTGGCGATCTGAAAAAAATAGTACGGAATAATATTGTTGATGAATTTGATCATGCGCTGGTGCTGAATCGCGAATCAGCGGAAGATTTTACGATTGAAGGCGAAATGTTCGGGCGCACCATACTGGTTGATTACCAGCCAACCAGCGAAAATATGCTGATAGATTTTGCCGCCAGGCTTAAAAGCCAGCTGCCTGCAAACGTTAAGCTGCATCATTTGCTTTTACGCGAAACTGTAACTTCGTATGCCGAATGGTATGCGGAGGATAATGGATAAATATCTGCAATGTGCAATGTAGGATGTTCAGTCCGGCATGTAGGAAATAAAAAACCCGGGAATTTGGGAGATTGAAATCCTGAAACTATTTCAATCTCCCGAATCCAGTTTCATCTTTATTCTCGAAGCCAGGATATCAATAGCCACTTTATTTTCGCCTCCCTGTGGCACTATTATATCAGCATTTCTTTTGGTAGGCTCAATAAATTGCAGGTGCATAGGCTTTACCCAGCGGGTATAATGTTCAAGCACCTGCATGGGGTCGCGGCCACGTTCAACGGTATCACGCCGTATAATACGCATAAGCCTGTCGTCGCCTTCAGCATCAACAAATACTTTAATATCAAGACGTTTTGTTAATTTCGGATCACTGTAAATCAGGATTCCTTCCACAATTATTACCTTACGGGGCTCAATTCGTACAGTTTCCTTCTGCCTGGCACAAGTGATATAGGAATAGGTAGGCATTTCAATACTTTCGCCACGACGCAGTGCATCAATATGTTCAACCAGCAGGTTCCATTCAATGGAGTTGGGATGGTCGAAATTAATTTTCAGTTTCTCCTCAGGGCTCAGGTGCCCGTTGTCCCAATAATATGCATCCTGCGGAATAACAGCTACTGAATTTTTGGGCAAACGTTTAATAATTTCACGGACAACTGTAGTTTTTCCGCATCCGGAGCCACCGGCAATTCCAATAATGAGCATATAATGAGGTGGTTAAAAAATGTTGTTAGCCTGGGAAAGAATGTGTAAAAATAAAAAAAGCCCCGGATTAACGGAGCTTTCTTTATTTAAATTCGGGAAATTTAATTGCACTGTTAGAAAAGGAAACTTAAAAGTACCCCGGCTGCTACTGCGCTGCCAATAACACCGGCAACATTTGGCCCCATGGCATGCATCAGCAAGTGGTTGGTTTTGTCGTACTCCAGCCCGACAACCTGCGAAACACGCGCACTGTCGGGTACGGCCGATACCCCGGCATTACCGATAAGCGGGTTCATTTTGTCACCTTCTTTCAGGAAAATATTAATAATCTTCACAAACATTACACCACCAAAGGTTGCGATAATGAAGGAAGCGGCACCCAGCACAAAAATGAGTACCGATTTTTCTGTCAGGAAGGTGGTGGCTTGTGTTGAAGCACCTACCGTTAAACCAATCAGGATGGTTACAATGTCAATCATTGGTCCTTTAGCTGTATCCGCAAGTCGCTTGGTAACTGTACTTTCCTTCAGCAGGTTTCCAAAGAAAAGCATACCCAGCAGCGGTAGTCCGGAAGGCACAATAAAACAGGTGAACAACATCCCGATAATGGGGAAAAGGATTTTTTCGAGCTTCGAAACAGTACGGGGAGGTTTCATCCGTATCAGGCGTTCCTTTCGGGTAGTTAACAATCGCATAACCGGCGGTTGTATTACCGGAACCAGGGCCATATACGAATAAGCTGAAATAGCAATGGCACCTACCAGGTCAGGAGCCAGTTTCGACGAAAGGAAAATGGCAGTAGGCCCATCGGCACCACCAATAATTCCTATCGCTCCGGCTTCGGATGGCGAAAAACCCAAGGCAAGTGCGGCTGCATATGCCCCAAATATACCCAACTGGGCAGCAGCACCTATGAGAATAAGTTTTGGATTTGAGATCAGGGCCGAAAAATCCGTCATTGCCCCAATCCCAAGAAAAATCAGCGGAGGATAAATTCCCATGCGAACGCCGTAGTACAAATAATTTAGTACGCTTCCGCTCTGGTAAATACCTATCTGTAAATTGCCAGGGTCACCACCCAGCACATGATCGGCACCCCAAAATGGGATATTCCCGACCAGGATACCAAAACCAATGGGAATGAGCAACATAGGCTCATATTCCTTGGCAATAGCAAGATAGATAAACGCAAGACCAACAACAATCATAATCAAATGCCCAACGGTGAAATTGGCAAATGCGGTATATTGAATAAACTGACTGAGGTGATCGGACAAAAATGCCCAGAAATTTCCTGCTGTTTCCATATAATTATTCTCCGATTACGATAAGAATATCACCTTCCATTACGCTGTCACCCTTCGAAACTTTTATTGAAGCAACACGGCCTTCTTTATCGGCATTAATGTTGTTTTCCATTTTCATGGCTTCAAGCATGATCAGTTTCTGACCGATTTTTACGGTATCGCCTTCGCGAACGTAAATATCGAGAATAACACCTGGCAGTGGCGATTTGATACTGCCTGTGCCTTTAGGAGCCGACGGACTTGATGTTTTTGATACTGAAGGATGTGAATCAGTTGAAGGTACTGCAGGCGTGCGCACGAGTTTAGGCGTTTTAACAGTCTGCACTTTCTGGTCAATTTCAACGGTGTAGCTAACACCGTTTATAGCTACCTCTGCTGTATTATCTTCAATGCTCACAACATCAGCAGCATACTCATTACCATTTATGGTGAATTTGAACTTCTTCATATGTTATCTTTTGGGATTTTGACGTAAACCATAAATTTTTGAACTCCATGGTGAATAGGTTTTGGAAACACTCCTGATAGTCATCACGGCTTCTTCCAAACCCTGTAGTTGCTTACTATACATATGTATAGCAAGCGATATGGCTGCAAGTGTTTCGCCAGGGATATCCTCAATCGTTTCCGGAGCAGTTTCTTCGGGGCTGCTTTTACGGAAACGTCTTTTTATATCCACATTATATAATTTGGCAATGTACTTAAATGCCAAATAAAGCAGTATCAGCGAAGTAAAAACAACGCCCATAGCTATAATGGTCATGGCAAAACCACTGGGATCCATTTGCCCGAATTCAGCCGCAGCCTTTCCGGGAACACGTTCGCCAGTCTGAATCAGCAAGATTGTTGAAATCATCATAATGGCAGGTTTGAGTGTTTTTTCGGTGGATTAATATCTTTCTTGGTCGACAGCGCCTGGAAAGCACGAATTACCCTGAAGCGTGTATTGCGTGGCACAATTATATCATCAATAAAACCATAACTTGCAGCATCATATGGATTTGCAAACTTGGTTTTATATTCTTCCTCATATTTACGGAATTCTTCTTCGCGTACTGCCGGGTCTTGAATTTCGGCCAGTTTCTTGTTATAAAGAACCTCAATAGCGCCTTTGGGACCCATAACTGCAATTTCGGCCGAAGGCCATGCGTAATTGATATCACCACGCAGGTGTTTCGAACTCATTACATCATAAGCTCCGCCATATGCCTTACGTAAAATAACGGTTACTTTCGGAACTGTGGCTTCGCCATATGCAAACAGCAGTTTAGCGCCATGTACAATAATTCCGCCATACTCCTGGGCTGTTCCGGGCAGGAATCCGGGCACATCAACCAGGGTAAGAATAGGAATATTGAAAGCATCGCAGAAACGTACAAAACGAGCCGCTTTACGCGAAGCATTAATATCGAGTACACCTGCAAGGTAGTTAGGCTGGTTAGCTACAATACCAACCGACATGCCATTGAAACGTGCATATCCGGTAACAATATTGGGTGCATAGTGCCGTGCTACTTCCAGAAACTCGTTATTGTCAGCAATCGAGTGAATCACATCCTTAACATCATATGGTTTGTTTGGATTGTCAGGAATAATTTCATTAAGCGATTCCTCAAGCCTGTCAATCGGGTCCATACAAGGTACAACTGGAGGATCTTCGAGGTTATTGGATGGCAGGTAGCTAAGCAGCTTGCGCAACAGCAAGATTCCTTCCTGCTCATCTTCGGCTACAAAATGCGAAACACCCGATTTTGATCCATGAACCATTGCTCCGCCAAGTTCATCGTCGGTAACAACTTCGCCGGTAACAGTTTTAACAACTTTAGGACCAGTAACAAACATGTAACTGTTTGTTTTCGACATGATAATAAAATCGGTAAGGGCCGGGCTGTACACTGCACCGCCGGCACATGGGCCGAAAATAGCAGATAACTGTGGAATAACTCCCGATGCCATAATGTTACGCTGGAATATTTCGGCATATCCTGCAAGACTCTGAACGCCTTCCTGAATACGTGCTCCGCCTGAATCGTTGATGCCAATAACAGGGGCTCCCATTTTCATGGCCTGATCCATAACTTTGCATATTTTTTTGGCATACATTTCGCTCAGTGAACCACCAAAAACAGTGAAATCCTGCGAAAATACGTATACCAGTCGCCCATCGATGGTACCATAACCGGTAACCACACCGTCGGACATATACTTTTCATTTTCGATGCCAAAATCAGTACACCGGTGTGTAACAAACATATCGAATTCTTCGAAACTGCCTTCGTCGAGCAATAAATCAATACGTTCGCGGGCGGTGAGTTTGTTCTTTTTGTGTTGGGAGTCAATACGTTTTTGACCACCTCCCAGTTTTGCAAGCTCTCTCTTTTCAAGCAGTTGCTTGATTTTTTCTTCAATAGCCATAGGTAAGTATAATTTAGATGTTTTTATTCTCGCAAAGTTCGGTTAATACGCCGAACGTAGATTTTGGATGCAGGAACCCGATGTTCATGCCCTCAGCTCCTTTTCTTGATTTTTTGTCAATAAGCTGTATGCCGTTAGCTTCAGTTTCGGCAAGCGCATTTTCAATATCCTTTACTGCAAAGGCTATATGATGAATACCTTCTCCCTTTTTCTCGATAAATTTTCCTATCGGTCCTTCAGGATCGGTACTTTCGAGTAGTTCAATTTTGGTTTGGCCAACCATAAAAAAGGCTGTCTTCACCCGCTGGTCAGCAACTTCTTCAATTGCATAACACTTTAGCCCGAATACTTTTTCCCAGTATGGGATGCTGTCTTCCAGGCTTTTAACAGCAATTCCAATGTGTTCTATGTGTGATAAATTCATGGTATGAAATTTTCTGCAAAATTAATTTCTTTTTGTTATTCAAATAACAATAGACGAAAATATTATCTAAAAAATCATAATATGGAACTATTCTACATTAGTAAATATATAGCGCTGACAATTAGCTATTTAACAATATATTGATAAAACTGTATCTGACGTCTATCATTCTTATATTTGAATTTCTGCTCTGGCAAGGGATAATGAAGATCCGAAATGATACATTCTAAAATATGTAGCCTTTCTGCACCCTGAAAACAAAAAAAAGCAGGTAACAACAGCTACCCGCTTTTTTTGTAATATGGTTATTCCTTATTATTCGGGAATATGCCAGGTTGTTCAGGCTTATTATTCCACCGTGACACTCTTCGCCAGGTTCCTTGGCTGGTCAACATTGCAGCCACGAAGTAAGGCGATATGATAGGAAAGTAATTGCAACGGAATGGTAGCCAACAAAGGTACCAGCAGCTCATCACATTCAGGGATTTCGATGCAATAATCAGCCAAAGCACGAACATCTTCGTCGCCTTCAGTAACAATGGCTATGATTTTGCCTTTGCGTGCCTTTACCTCCATGATATTACTAACCACCTTTTCGTACTGGCCGCCATGTGTAGCAATAACTACTACCGGCATTTCCTCATCGATAAGGGCAATGGGGCCATGTTTCATTTCGGCAGCAGGATAGCCTTCGGCGTGTATGTAAGATATTTCTTTGAGCTTAAGTGATCCTTCGAGTGCTATTGGGAAGTTTATGCCACGGCCAAGGTACAATGCGTTGGTTGCCTTGCTGAAAACCTTCGCAATTTCTTTCACCTGGTTATTGCACTTAAGTGTTTTTTCAATTTTTTCGGGCATTGAATTAAACTCGTGCAGCATCCGGTAATAGCGTGATGCAGAAATGGTTCCCTTTTTCTCGGCAAGCATAAGTGCCAATAACGTAAGAATAGTTACCTGCGACGAAAATGCTTTGGTTGATGCTACACCAATTTCGGGGCCTGCATGGGTATACGACCCGGCATGAGTAGCACGGGCAATCGACGAGCCAACTACATTGCAAATCCCGATAATGGTTGCACCTTTCCCTTTGGCCATATCAATGGCGGCAAGGGTATCGGCTGTTTCGCCCGATTGCGATATCGCAATTACAATATCATCTTCATAAATCAGCGGATTGCGGTAACGAAACTCCGAAGCATACTCCACTTCAACCGGGATCCGGGCTAGATCTTCGATCAGGTACTCACCAACAATACCGGCATGCCACGATGTGCCGCAGCCTACAATAATAATACGGCGTGCTGTCAGAAATTTCCTGAGAAAATCATGCATGCCTCCAAGCACAATAACACCCTGGTCCATGTGCAGACGGCCACGCATACTATCGCGCACGGTACGTGGCTGCTCATAAATTTCCTTAAGCATAAAATGGTCGAAGCCGCCTTTTTCCAATGCGCTAAGGTTTATTTCGAGTGTTTGCACATACGGTGTTTTTTCGACATCGGCAATGGTGCGGATTTTTAAGCCTTCCGAAAGACTCACCGAAATAACTTCCTGATCGCCCGGATAAACTACCTGGCGGGTGTACTCAACAATGGGAGCGGCATCAGAAGCAATAAAGAATTCACCTTCGCCAATACCTACCACCATAGGACTTCCTTTACGTGCTGCAATCAGCGAATCAGGTTCATCCTGCGAAATAATAACCAGCGCATAAGCACCTGTAACCTGGGTAAGTGCAATACGTACAGCTTCGGCAAGGGTTTGTTTTTCGTTTATCATTATATCTTCAATAAGATACATCAATACCTCGGTATCTGTATCACTCCTGAAAACATATCCACGCTGCTGAAGTTCCTGTTTCAGTACATTATAATTCTCAATAATACCATTATGTATGATTGCCATCCGCTCATTCGACGAATAGTGGGGATGAGCATTCACGTCGTTAGGCTCGCCATGGGTAGCCCAACGTGTGTGCGCTATTCCAACAGTCGAGGTAACGTTAAGTCCTTCGAGCAGGTTGTCGAGGTCAGAAACTTTTCCTTTTGTTTTATATACTTTTAGTGATCCATTCAGCAAGGCAACACCTGCACTGTCATATCCCCTGTACTCCAACCGATGCAGCCCACCAAGAAGAATAGGACAAGCTTGTTTTTTACCGATGTATGCAACAATTCCACACATAATATCCAGAATAAATTATTAATTAGCTTTTGTTCAACTTGCAATGCCTTTATAAAAGGCCCTTGTTTTTAAAAACAGGCAAAATTACTAAATGTTAAATGACTGTAGAGAAATAGAAGGGGTTTTCTCAAAATAATCTTTGTATTACCCCTCACCG
>CAYNVK010000049.1:0-13444 GCA_964400395.1 uncultured Lentimicrobiaceae bacterium
ACTTCACCGTTCGAACCATTAATTGACAACCAGTCACCTTCTTTAAAGGTTGTGCTACCAATAACCAGCGTACGGGTTTTGTAGTCAATTTTTAATGAGCCGGCGCCTGATACACAGCATTTACCCATACCACGGGCAACAACGGCAGCGTGCGAGGTCATACCACCGCGTGCGGTGAGAATACCTTCGGCTACGTTCATACCTTTAAGGTCTTCGGGTGAGGTTTCGATACGAACCAGGATCACTTTGTGTCCTTTTGCAGCCCATGCTTCAGCATCGTCAGCAAAGAAAACGATCTGGCCGGTAGCAGCACCTGGTGATGCGGGCAATCCCTGTGCCAGTGATTTTGCTTTTTTCAAAGCAGCAGTATCGAATACCGGGTGAAGTAACTCATCGAGTTTGTTCGGCTCAACGCGGAGGATGGCTGTTTTTTCGTCGATCAGTTTTTCTTTGTACATATCCACAGCAATTTTTACCATAGCTGCGCCTGTACGTTTTCCGCTGCGGGTCTGGAGCATCCAGAGTTTACCTTCCTGAATGGTGAACTCCATATCCTGCATGTCTTTATAGTGTTTTTCCAGTTTTTTCTGGATATCAAACAGTTCTTTGTAAAGTTTTGGCATGGTTTCTTCCAGTGAAGGGAAGTTAGCCTTGCGGTCTTTTTCGCTTACGCCTGTAAGTTTGGCCCAACGTTTCGAACCTTCGATGGTGATTTCCTGTGGGGTACGGATACCGGCAACCACATCTTCGCCCTGAGCATTGATCAGGTATTCGCCATTGAAAAGGTTTTCGCCTGTACCTGCATCGCGGCTGAAGCAAACCCCGGTAGCCGAAGTTTCGCCCATGTTACCGAAAACCATTGCCTGTACGTTAACAGCTGTTCCCCATTCTTCAGGGATATTGTTAAGCTTGCGATAAAGGATAGCGCGATCGTTCATCCAGCTGTCGAATACTGAGCAGATGGCACCCCAGAGCTGTTCCCATGGATCGGAAGGGAAATCTTTACCTGTCGATTTTTTAACAGCTTTTTTGAAGCGGTCAACAAGTTCTTTCAGGTCGTTGGTGGTGAGTTCGTTATCCAGTTTAACCCCTTTTTCTTTTTTCAGGTGGTCGATAATTTCTTCGAACGGATCTTCATCTTCTTTCGAAACTGGTTTCATACCAAGTACAACGTCTCCGTACATCTGTACGAATCGGCGGTATGAGTCCCATACAAAACGCTCGTTGCCGGTTTTTTTAACAAGACCTGCAACTGAATCGTCGTTTAAACCAAGGTTAAGAATGGTGTCCATCATTCCGGGCATGGAAGCGCGTGATCCGGAACGAACTGAAACAAGGCATGGATTTTTAGGATCGGTGAATTTCGAACCCATATGTTTTTCAACATAAGCGATGCCATCTTCAACTTCGCTCTTTATCATTTTCAAAACCTTTTCGCGGCCTTCTTTTGTGTAAACGGTACACATGTCGGTTGTAATGGTAAATCCCGGAGGAACCGGAACACCAATGAGGTTCATTTCAGCCAGGTTAGCACCTTTGCCACCGAGCAGGTTTTTCATCGAAGCATCACCTTCAGCTTTTTTATTGCCGAAAGTATAAACACTTTTAACTTTTGATTTAGCCATAACAGATTGCTGTTTTTGTATTTATGTGTTAATAGTAATAAACCGGATGTTCATTATTTTGCGGGGGCAAAAGTACGAAACTTTACTAAATATTATTTATCACAATGATGTAAAGTTTACCCTATTTTGTTCACAATTTGTTAAAAAAGCCTAATTGTATTTATTAAAGGATTTTTTATGAAACCAGGAATTGTGACCGCAATAATAGGTTCCTTAACGAAACATTTCAGTTGATTTCCTGAAGGATTGAATCGAGCACTTCAGCAAACACGCTGTTGTTCAATTCGCAGCAAGCAATATGGCTCAGCATTTCTTCCGGTTGTTGCACCAACCTGCCCGGAACTATTTCAGGAGTTATTTCCTTGATGAATACAGGTGCGTTTGCCACCGAAACTTCGAAATGAAACTGCAGCGCGAAAACGTTTTTCCCGTACCGGAAAGCCTGGCACGCTGTAATTTCGCTGCCGGCCATTGAAATCGCACCTTCAGGCAATTCAAAGGTATCGAAATGCATATGCATCACCGTTAGTGCATCAGGGAAATGCCTGAAAACGCTGTCGGCCTTTGCATTTGCATTAAACAGCACGGGATAAAATCCCATTTCAGGTTCGGTGTTTTTGTACACCCTTGCACCCAATGCTGCTGCAATCATTTGCGAACCCAAGCAAATGCCTATCACCACTTTGCCCATTTGTACGGACTGCCTGATAAAATTCAGCTCCTCGTTTATCCATGGAAATACCGCAGCATCATCAACCCCCATTTTGCCACCAAGCACTACCAGCCAGTCGTAAGTTTCGTGTGCCGGGAATACTGGATCCTGATCGAGGCGGGTACATGAAGTAGTGAAATGATGGCTGGCTGCCCAATCGCCTATAAAGCCCAGATCTTCGAAATGATCGTGCTGAAAATAATGTATATGCATACGCTGTATGTGAGTTGCAAAATTAAGAATATTTTTCACAAAGCCCTTTCCTGGATTAGGTTCAGGTGTACGAAGTGGATTTATGGTTTTTCAATTAATTATTAATTGTATGTACCGGTTACCTGATTGCATAGTTCTGAATTATTACCTTTGCCACCTCAAAAAGCAATTTGAATGAAAGTTAGTGGCTTCACATTTATCAGAAATGCTGAAATATACGATTACCCGGTTGTGGAAGCTATACGTTCCATATTACCGGTATGTGATGAATTTGTTGTTGCAGTCGGGAAATCGGACGATGCCACGCTTGAACTTATTGCTGCCATTGATCCATCGAAGATCAGGATTATTGAAACTACCTGGGATGATTCGTTGCGCGAAGGTGGCCGGGTATTGGCAGTGGAAACGGACAAAGCATTCCAGGCCATTTCGCCCGATGCCGATTGGGCTTTCTATATACAGGGTGATGAGGTGATGCACGAGAAATACCTGGCACCGGTTAAAAATGCAATGCTGAAATGGAAGGATCACCCCGAAGTGGATGGACTGCTTTTTGATTACCTGCATTTTTACGGTTCGTACGATTATGTTGGCGCTGCAAGCCACTGGTATCCGCACGAAATCAGGATAGTGAGGAATCTGAAAACCATATTTTCGTACCGCGACGCGCAGGGTTTCAGGAAAGCCGACAATAAAAAACTAAGGGTTAAACCAGCCAATGCCTGCATGTACCATTATGGTTGGGTAAAAGATCCACAGGCCATGCAGCGAAAGCAGGAAAATTTCAATAAACTGTGGCACCCCGATCAATGGATTGAGAAAAATGTGGCTAAGGCCGATGAATTTGATTATTCGGGGATTACAGCACTCAGGTTATTTAATGAAACCCACCCGGCTGTAATGCTGGATCGCATACAGCGGAAAAACTGGAAATTCGATTTTGATATCAGCTATAGCAATAACAGCGTAAAGGATCGCCTGAAATTATTCCTGCGTAAATACCTGGGCATTGAAACCGGATACAGGAATTATATCAAAATATAACAATCGCTGGTACTTTCGTTACATTTTTTGCCTGAGAAATATCGCTGTATGCGAGTTCTCAACTTTCAGCAAATCATTGGGTGAACCGGCAAAAAGCACAAAACCACCCGCATCGCCACCTTCCGGACCCAGGTCAATCACCCAGTCAGCCGTTTTAATAACATCCAGGTTGTGTTCAATTACAATTACGGTATGTCCTTTTGCAAGCAGGGCATTAAATGCACCCAGCAACCGGCTGATGTCGTGCATGTGCAGGCCAGTGGTAGGTTCGTCGAAAATAAACAGGGTAGGAGCATCGTTGGTGCCTTTGGTTAAAAACGAAGCAAGTTTAATACGCTGTGCTTCACCTCCCGAAAAAGTATCGGACGACTGCCCCAGTTTAAGGTACCCTAAGCCTACATCGGCTAAGGGTTGCAACTTGGCAGCCACACGCGTTGCATTGGCATTTTTTTCGCCTGTTGAAGTAAAGAATTCAATGGCCTGTTCGATAGTGAGGTCAAGGATATCCGATATCGTTTTGTCGTGGTATTTTACATCCAGCACTTCTTCCTTGTAACGTTTTCCTTTGCAGCTGTCGCATGTAAGGTGAAGGTCAGCCATAAACTGCATTTCAACGGTAACAATGCCTTCGCCTTCGCATTCCTCACAGCGGCCGCCTTCCACGTTAAACGAAAAGAAACCGGGTTTGTAGCCACGTACTTTAGCCAGTTGTTGTTCGGCAAACAGGCTGCGGATATCATCAAATGCTTTTACATAAGTAGCCGGGTTCGACCGCGATGAGCGACCTATCGGATTCTGATCGATAAGTTCGATGGCGGTAATCAGGTCGTAGTCGCCCTCCAGCCTGTCGAACTTACCCGAACGTTCGCCATACCCACCGTATATCTTTTTCAGGGCGGGAAAAAGAATTCGTTTTATCAGGGTTGTTTTTCCTGAGCCACTTACACCGGTAACCACCGTCATGGCTTTGAGCGGGAACTTTACATCAATGCCTTTCAGGTTATTTTCGCGTGCGCCTTTAATCTCGATATAATCGTTCCAGGGGCGATGGCTTACAGGCGTTTGTATCGCTTTTTTACCAGAGAGGTATTGCCCGGTTAAGCTTACTTTATTTTCGAGTATTTCTTTAAAAGTGCCCTGAAAAACCAGTTCTCCGCCATGGCTTCCGGCTAAGGGACCTATATCAATCACCTGGTCGGCAGCTTTTATGATTTCTTCTTCATGTTCAACCACTATCACGGTATTGCCCATATCGCGCAAGCCTTTCAACACTTTTATAAGCAGGTGCGTATCGCGCGGATGCAGGCCAATGCTGGGTTCGTCGAGTATATAGAGCGATCCTACCAGGCTGCTGCCCAGCGAGGTAGCCAGGTTTATACGCTGCGATTCACCGCCTGACAAGGAATTGGACAGCCGGTTGAGGGTAAGGTATGGTAACCCGACGTTGCACAGGAATCCAAGCCGGTTTTTAATTTCAACCAGCAGGCGGTCGGCAACCTTATGCTCATATTCTGAAAGCTGAAGGGTTGAGAAAAACCTGTACGCTTCTTCCACAGGCATTAAAACAAGATCGGTAATTGATTTGTCATTTACATGAACATAGTTGGCGTCTTTCCTGAGCCTGGTTCCGAGGCAGTCGGGGCACACTGTTTTGCCGCGGTACCGCGAAAGCATAACCCTGTACTGGATTTTATAGGTTTGGCTTTCAACCATTTCGAAAAACGAATTGATGCCTTCGAAATAAGTGTTACCGGTCCAGAGTAACTTTCTCTGTGCCTGGGTAAGTTCATAATAAGGGCTGTGAACGGGGAAACCGAACTTATGAGCTTGTTTGATCAGCGCATGTTTGTATTCGCTCATTTTTTCACCCTTCCAGCATGCCACAGCATCATTGTATACCGAAAGACTTTTGTCAGGAATCACCAGGTCCTCGTCAATGCCTATTACGCTCCCAAAACCTTCGCAGGTTTTGCAGGCGCCAAAGGGATTATTAAAACTGAAAAGGTGAACCGAAGGTTCTTCGAAAGTAATACCATCGAGTTCGAAACGGTTCGAAAATTCGATATGACGGTTATTTCCCTCACTCACAATACTCAGCAGGCAGGTACCGTTCCCTTCGAAAAATGCTGTTTGTGCCGAATCGGCAGCCCGCGAAGAAATATCTTCATCCTCGGGGTTTACTGTAAACCGGTCGACCAGCACGAACATATCCTCATAACCGTACTGTTGCGGGTGCGCAAGAATTTCTTCAATTTTAAGGATATCTTGTTTATAAAGTACCCGGCTGAAACCTTGCTGGAGTATCACGGTAAGATCTTCCTTCAGTGTTCGGTCAGGTTTAGGTACAATGGGGCTATAGAGCATTACCGCTGTTCCTGCAGGTTGTTCCAGAATGGTGTTTACTACATCGGTAACCGTATGCCTTGTAACCTGCTGACCCGAAACCGGCGAATATGTTTTTCCGATACGGGCGAAAAGCAGTTTAATATATTCATAAATTTCGGTGCTGGTGCCAACTGTTGAGCGGGGATTGCGGGTATTAACTTTTTGTTCGATGGCAATGGCTGGTGCAATTCCTTTGATGTAATCCACCTCAGGTTTGCTCATGCGCCCCAGGAACTGGCGTGCATACGAACTCAGGCTTTCCACGTAGCGTCGCTGTCCGTCAGCATACAAGGTATCGAACGCAAGGGATGATTTGCCTGAACCCGATAACCCGGTGATTACAACCAGCTTATTCCGCGAAATGGCAACAGATATATTTTTAAGATTATTTACACGGGCACCCTTAACAAGGATGTATTTTTTAGGATCTAAAGTATCAATGTCGTATTGAATCATAATTTATAAGGCATTAAAAGCGCGGGCTTCTTACCGGCTGCAAAGCTACTTACATTTAAAACAATTACCACCGGATTTGATCATCGAAATGTAAAATTCATTTACTTCTAAAATTATTGTGAATATCGTATCATATAATTTATATATCTGATAAATAGTAGCTTAGCAAATATAATAAAAGGCTGGCACGATGATTGTTTAGATATTTTTGGCAAAAAAACACGGTAGGATGAAGATAAATTGTATATTTGCCCTGCACAAGGTAAATTTGTTCATCACGAACCTATTACTTTTCAAAGCCTGATACATTAATTGTTAACCAAAACTATCAATATCGAGAGATCTCTACGCTATTAAACTCAAATTATTACTAACCAACACGGAGGAATAATGTCAACCCCCAATGTTAGCGATCAGGAGCTTATAAGCAACTATCTCGCCGGTAATGAATATAGTCTCGAGGTTCTTATCAACAGGCACAAGCAGAAAGTTTATTCTTACATACTGCTGGTTGTCAGGGATAAATCCCTGGCTGATGATATTTTTCAGGATGCATTCATTAAAGTGATAAACACCCTTCGTTCCGGTATTTACAAGGAAGAAGGTAAGTTTATACAATGGGTAATGCGTATTTCGCATAACCTCATAATTGATCATTATCGCAAAGCCAAGCGGTTGCCACTGGTTGAAAATGCCACCGAAGATGGTGATATTTTTGATAACCTGCGTATTGCCGACGATTCAATCGAAGACAAAATGATTGTTGATCAGATTTATGAGGATGTGCGTAAACTTATTGACTATCTGCCCGAAGAACAACGCGAAGTATTGTTGCTGCGTCATTACAGCGATATGAGTTTTAAGGACATAGCCGAGCAAACCGAAGTAAGCATTAATACAGCTTTGGGTCGTATGCGCTATGCTCTGATTAACCTGCGTAAGCTTATCGATAGTAAAGAAATAATCCTCAGCGTTTAACAAAATATTTTTTCACGCGTACAATAAGAGATCCTATTCTGCGTTTTTTGGGTATAAAGTCTAACAAAACCCATTAAATGATAAAAATCTCTACACTCCTGAATGTTCCTTCACAAATTGCCGATACAAAAAAAATCGGCGTTCCGGCACCCGGTGCCCAGGCTGTGAAGATGCTGATCAGTTATTCAAAAGCCCTGCAGGTTATACATTGTAGCGATTTCAAAACCTGCTACATTGTACTCAACTAATCAGCCGTAAGTTTTAAATCAGAATCCTGCTTTGCGGCAGGATTTTTTTTTGTCGTCGATACCTGGTTTTGTATATTTGGCTAACCGTAATTCCGGTTTCTGTAACCTTCGTAAGCCTGCAAATTGTAAAAGTGCAGTGTCCCGATGGCTGATTGCAATTACCCCATGAATGATTAATTGATTATCTGAAATGTATGAAAAAATCAATATCCAGCAAGGAGCGGTTTAAGGCCGTGATATCTTACTTCGAAACAGCGATGCCGGTGGCCGAAACCGAACTGGTTTTTAAAACACCCTACCAGCTGCTTGTTGCCGTTATTCTTTCAGCCCAATGTACCGATAAACGGGTGAATATAATTACTCCGCCATTCTTCGAGGTTTTTCCTGATGCCCAGGCCCTGTCAAAGGCTACCGTGGAGCAGGTTTATGCGTTGATTAAAAGTTGTTCCTACCCGAAT
Organism: uncultured Lentimicrobiaceae bacterium; assembly: GCA_964400395.1. Lineage (GTDB taxonomy): Bacteria > Bacteroidota > Bacteroidia > Bacteroidales > UBA4417 > UBA4417. The sequence continues at coordinate 8,120 of CAYNVK010000049.1, forward strand.
AACAAAGCCAAAAACCTGGTTGGTATGGCTCAAACCCTGGTAAATGATTTTAATGGATTGGTGCCCCCGGGAATTGACGAATTGCAGAAAATGCCGGGTGTTGGCCGAAAAACTGCCAATGTGATTGCATCAGTCGTATTTAATCTTCCGGCTATGGCCGTTGATACCCATGTATTCAGGGTTTCGAACCGGATAGGACTAACAACACGATCGCGGACACCGCTCGAAACAGAGAAACAACTGGTGAAATATATCCCGGAGGAAAAAATTGCTACAGCCCATCACTGGCTGATTCTGCATGGCCGTTATGTGTGCGTGGCACGCAAGCCCAAATGCGCGGAATGCGGACTAAAGGAATGGTGCAAATATTATTCGGAATTGAAAACCGGCGAATAATAAAATTTGCATTTCATAAAAAGTACATGAACTAAGAAGATTCTTATCTGTTTAAATATTGCAATAATTAGTTAAACAACCTTTTATAACCATATGATGACAACATTAAAACCCGGCGATGCAGCTCCCGATTTTGCTGCAACCGATCAACATGGCAACGAAATTGCCCTCCAATCGCTGAAAGGCAAAAAAGTAGTGCTTTATTTCTACCCGAAGGACGACACACCCGGTTGCACAGCCGAAGCCTGTAACCTGCGCGACAACCATTCCGATTTGATAAATAAAGGTTACGTAGTTATTGGTGTTAGCCCTGATGCTTTGAAGGCGCATACCAAATTCACCGAAAAATACGAACTTCCGTTTTCGTTACTGCCCGATACGGATAAGAAAATCATACAGGCCTATGGCGTTTGGGGACCCAAAAAATTTATGGGCAAGAGTTACGACGGGGTTTACCGTACTACTTTTCTGATAGACGAGAATGGAAAAATCGAAAAGATTTTTGACCAGGTTGATACTAAAAATCATACCTTTCAGATCTTAAATTCATGATTCCAAACTGAATTTGATACTTGTTAAATCTCTAAATGCCAGGTAAATATATTGTTATTTTACCTGGCATTTTATATTGTTAATAAAAACAGCGTATAAACAGAAACTAATTTTTTAAATCCTGTGTAAACTGATTAAATTTGCTTTTTTAATGATTAACTTTTAACAAAAATGGCAAAAGAAGATAGCAACCTGGAAAAACTGAATGTTTTGAAGCTTACCATGGATAAGCTCGAAAAAACTTACGGTAAAGGTACAATTATGAAACTGGGCGACCAGGCAGTTGAAGAAACACCTGCCATATCAACCGGCTCTTTAGGGCTTGATGTGGCCCTGGGTGTTGGCGGAATGCCTAAAGGACGGGTTATTGAAATTTATGGACCTGAATCCTCCGGAAAAACCACACTTGCATTGCATGTAATAGCCCAATCGCAAAAAAAAGGCGGCATTGCTGCATTTATTGATGCCGAGCATGCATTCGACCGGTATTATGCTCAAAAACTGGGGGTAGATATTGAAAACCTGCTTATTTCGCAGCCCGACAACGGGGAGCAGGCATTGGAAATTACCGAAAACCTGATCCGCTCAGGAGCAATAGATGTAATCGTAATCGACTCCGTTGCAGCGCTTACCCCACGTAGCGAAATTGAAGGTGAAATGGGCGATTCGAAAATGGGATTACAGGCCAGGCTTATGTCGCAGGCATTGCGTAAACTCACATCTACCATCAGCAAAACAGGCTGCTGCTGCATATTTATAAACCAGTTGCGCGAAAAAATTGGCGTAATGTTTGGGAATCCCGAAACAACAACCGGGGGTAATGCTTTGAAATTTTATGCTTCAGTTCGTCTCGATATCCGTCGCCAGACCCAGATTAAAGAAGGGGATATGGCCATTGGTAACCGTGTGAAGGTGAAAGTTGTTAAAAATAAAGTAGCTCCTCCTTTCCGCACTGCCGAGTTCGATATTATTTATGGCGAAGGCATTTCGAAATATGGTGAAATCATCGACCTTGGTGTTGAGAAAAATATTATTAAAAAGAGCGGATCGTGGTTTAGCTATGGCGAAACCAAATTAGGCCAGGGCCGCGATGCACTCAAAAAATTGCTGATGGATAACCCGGAATTGTGCGAGGAAATTGAAACCCAGCTTTTAGTAGCACTGAAACAATAATTTTAACCAGCCCTATTCGGGTAGCAAGTATCTTAAAAACCAAAAACTCCGGACTGATCAACAGCCGGAGTTTTTTTTATTTAGGTAAGTCATTATCAATTTTCATGCAGTACTTTCCGGGTATTCATTTTGTTACTCAGCAATTCCTTTCTCATCACTTTTGCATCACAATTACATCCCGACGAGCATCCGCCTTGATTGGCTTTATCTTTCGAAGGGAAAACGACTCTGTAAAGACTTACCAGTACAAAACCACTGGCAACAGCTACTACCAGGTAGGTTAAAATTTCCTGTATTTGCATATTGTTCATTATATCAGGTTTTTAATGGATGGGAAGTATTGTGTAACCGAGAGCCACGAGATAAACAAAGTGAATGCCAGTATAAGTATCGACCAAGCAACAGCCGGAATTTTCGTGATTTTTTGCAGGTTACTCGCATCGCCGGCTTTTTTGGGCTGCCTGATTGAAAGTACAAACAACACCACCGACGAAATTAAAGCATCTGAAAAAATGATCACTGCATAAAATGTGCTGAATCCTTGTATCAAACCACGCTTGTTGTAATATATAAGTAACAGATTGAGTACGATAAATGTTCCGGCCCAGAAAAGTCCGTAAGCGTTACGCAACGATAAAATGGTGATAATTAAAGCAATGCTGGTGAGAATGAAAAGGATGTAAAGGGTTAACCCCTTGTGCAGCAGAAACAGGAGCAGCAAACCGGTAAGGGCCGAAACCGGGTAACCTGCCAGCGCAATAATTGCTTGCGACAATTTCCCTTTAGCCTTGGTAACCGTGGTTCCCGAGGTATTGGCAAACAGGTTAACCGAAATTACCTCGCCGGAGAGCAGTAATGTAACAAAAGCATGTCCGGCCTCGTGTACCAGGGTGTTCACACTTCTGAAATATTTTCCGAGTACGGGAATATGGGTCAGCAGCAAAGCTATGATCAGCAGGAGGTAGAAAACAGCGGATTGATGTGAATTTATCCAGTCCATTACAATTCAATTAGAAAAAAAGCGATCCTACCTGGAATAAGGTGAGGGAGGCAAGATACGCCAAAACAGTGGTATAAACAACAACAAACAGTGCCCATTTCCAGTGGCCCGATTCGCGGCTGATGGCCGACACAACTCCAATGCACGGGAAATAGATCAGTATAAATAGCATAAAACTTAATGCCACCAGTGGTGTGAAAACGGGTTGCCCTTGTTTTGGCCCCGAAGTGAAGTATTGGTTCTGAAGTTTTTCAACCAATGGTTTGGATCCTTTTCCCTGGTCGTCCGTTTGATACAAAACACCCAAAGTGCCGACAACCACTTCTTTTGCTGATACCCCGGTAAGCAGCGCGACACTCATCTTCCAGTCGAAACCAAGCGGGCGCAGGGCCGGTTCTATAAAATGGCCGATCCGCCCGATAAAAGAGTTTTTTTGCTGTGCCACGCTGATAGCAAATTCGAGCTCACTGGTTTTGGCCGCATATTCGGCATTCAGCGAATCCTTTGCCTGCTGAGGGTAAATTGCCGATTTGTTGATTTCGATATTTGCACTTTTTAGCGCTGATAACTGGTTTTCAATGTGTTGCTTTTCTTCAAAATGTACCGGGAAATAGCCCAATGCCCAAATCACAATGGAGGAAATAAGAATAATTCCGCCTATTTTTTGAAGGTACTGCCCGGTGCGGTGCCACATATGCCTTACAATGCTTCGCATGGTTGGAACACGGTAGGGGGGAAGTTCCATTACAAATGGTACATCTTTCTTCCTGAAAATGGTTTTGCGGAATATCAGTGCCGATCCGATAGCCAGCAGCACCCCGGTGAAATAGATGCCAAACAGAATTGTTCCCTGGTACGACCGGAAGAAAGCCGTTATAAAAAGGATATATACCGGCAGTCGGGCGCTGCACGACATAAACGGGTTTATCAGCATGGTAATCAGCCTGTCGCGGCGGCTTTCAATAATCCGGGTCGAGAGAATAGCTGGTACATTGCAACCAAATCCCATCAGCAAAGGAATAAACGATTTACCATGAAGCCCGATTTTGTGCATGGCTTTATCCATAATAAAGACCGCCCTCGCCATATAGCCGGTATCTTCCATCAACGAAATAAAGAGATACAGCAGTAAGATATTGGGCAGGAATATAATTACTCCACCCACGCCACCAATTACGCCCTGTATAAGGAGATCCTTAAACATGCCATCGGCCATATTTGCCTGTAACAACGCCGAAACTTCCTGAACAAGCCATTCTATGCCCTGCATCGGGTAATCGCCTATCTTGAAGGTGCCGTAAAAGGTGGCCCACATCAGGAAAATAAAAATGGGTATACCCCATATTTTGTGGGTGATAAAGGTATCGATGATTTCACTGTTACGCCGGCGGGTATGTAGATTAGGTTTTAGTGTTTCGGCCAGAGCGCCGGCTATAAAACCATACTTCGCATCTGTAATCAGTGTTTCCGAATCTTCACGCTGATCAAGTTCTACCCGGGCTTGTTCACGCTGAACCGTTTCCATGATTTCAGCGCTGTTTATTAATTTTCGTGTCTTTTCGAGCGCATCCGGGTCTTTTTCCAGCAATTTGATGGCCAGGAAACGGGATGAGGTCTTGTTCAGGAAGTCTTCATTTTCAGGTATCCGGATTTTCTGCTGAATGGATTTTATACCTGCTTCGAGCGACCGCCCGTAGTTGATATGTATATGCCTGTACACCTGGTCGCTGCCTTCGCATACCTCGATGATTTTTGAAAATAAATCGTGAATTCCGCGTCCGCGCGATGCTACGGTTGGTACAAAAGGGACCCCCAGCATGCTTCCCAGGTAATCGTAGTTCAGCACATCGCCTTTGCGCTCCAGTTCATCAAACATGTTCAGGGCAACTATCACCCTGATATCCATGTCGATAAGTTGGGTGGTAAGATATAAGTTCCGTTCAAGGTTTGAGGCATCAACAACGTTAACTACCACATCGGGCATATTCTCGTTAATGAAATCGCGTACAAAAAGTTCCTCAGGCGAATAGGCAGTAATTGAATAAGTGCCTGGCAGATCGGTGATTATAAACTCATAGCCGCCTTGCTCGAAGCGGGCCTCCTTGGCATCGACGGTTACACCGCTGTAATTTCCAACCCTCTCGCGCGAATTGGAGGCATAATTAAAAAGTGTGGTTTTACCTGAATTCGGATTGCCAACAAAA
>CAYNVK010000050.1:0-4169 GCA_964400395.1 uncultured Lentimicrobiaceae bacterium
GTTTACCGGGTTTGGCGATATAAAGGAAAATTCATCAATTTCTGAAGCCGTAACTCCAGTTATATTTACATTTCCCAATATATAAGGAGTAGTATAATCAATCATTGAAAGTTCCAGATCATCGAAACCAGCTACCATCCGGGGTTTCGCGCTGGTACTTCCGGTACCGGTTTGTGATGAAAACCCGGTTAAGGTACCTTCATTGCTAATCACCATGACGGGAGCCGCTCCATAACCCGTTAGTAAATTTTTACCATTAACAGGAGTAACTTTCATATAATTGTGATTGGTGAGCCAGATGCCATATTTTAAGGTATCGAGAGCCATACAATAGGGTACAGCAGTGGCTGAATTCTCATACATATCACTATTGTAAAATGTATTTGGCATAATAACACTATGACTCAACAGCGATAAGCCTTTGCTGAAAGTAAGTTCTGCATAATATGAGGCATAGAGGGTATAAAAGTTATCCACAACAGTCCTGCCGGCAAACCTCGAATCGTCACCCACAAACGCGGAAATCATTCCTGCGGCGTGAACCTTTTGCCTGAGTAAACTGCCATTTGAAGTTTTCAGAAACTGGTTGATCGTTGTCGCTGTATTCGACAAGAAAAGTATTTTAACGGCATTATTTATTTTTAATTCAATATCAGCAGAATTACCGGCATCGATATTTATTGCGGCTATATTTACTTCCGGGGCACCAAGCAGCAGTAGCTTATCCCTGAATGTATTAGCCAGCGTTTCATCGCCGGTTACTATGAGCACTGGATCGGTTATCAAACCATTGGTGGTAACCAGATCAGCAAGCATAGCCTGGTTCTCAGTTAGTTTATTACTGCCGCTGGCAAGTATAGTGTAATTGCCGGTTTCTTCGTAAGAAGCTGAATTTATCGGCCTGTTAAGTGTATTAAAAGTGACCTGCTTTGTATTTAAATTATAGGTACAACCCTGTAAAAGCTGCATGATGTGTACTTTATCTGCCAATAGTTTTGTTCCGTTCAACGAATAAGTGCTGCCAGGCATTGATATATTAGCGCAACCGGTACCCCGAACTGTTGCCAGGCCGGTTTCATCCACAGTCATACAAGTCATATCATCCATCCCGATACCTGTAATATCGATGCCTTTATTCATTTTGTAATTCGCCAGGAATCCAATGGTTCGGCCAAAACGAGCCCTCTCGGCAACATGGGTATCGAAAACAAACCCCGGTGCAAAATTCATGAAATCATCAGCCAGGGTTACATATTTGTTGTTTGGATTCTCAATACACTCATACGAATATACCGTACCATTAGCGGCAGTATATACAACTGATGAAAGAATATGCATTCCTGCGGATGTACCGCAAATGGTACCACCTTTGCTGTAAAGATTGATTACAGCTTCCTGAAGTTTCGTATTCCGGTAAAGATCGTAATACTCTGTTTGGTCGCCTCCCCTGAAAAATATAACCTGATAAGTTAACAGTGTATCATATAAAACCTGGCTGTCGGCGCTGTCGCGACTGGCAATAGCAAACTCCTTGGCAAAGGTCGCACCGCATTGCTGTTTGAAATAGGGTGCCAGGGCTCCTGTAGAAGTACCGATGATAGCAACCCGTTTACCTTCGCCTGCCCAGCGGTAAGCAGGTGTACTCCAGCTGGATGCGCCGTTTTTTTCTGATCCACCCCCTACCAGTAGCAACCGACCCGGTTGCGAAAAAGCATGGATTGAGAAAGTGATAAACAACAGCACAAGTAACTTCACAAGAGGCATAATTCCGGAAACGTAGTATAGATAAGCAAATTTAAGTAAAAATAGCATTGAAAAAATGAATAATTTTAGCGAAAAATTAATTTAACCCTATTTTTTATGCTTACACTTTTCAAAAATGCCGAAACGTATTCTCCTCATTTTCTGGGAATCAGGGATATCCTCGTTGGAGGAAAAAGTATTTTAGCCATTGCCGATCATATCGAGCCGCCACAGGGAGTTGAAATTCAAATAGTTGACTGTACAGGACTCAAGCTTATGCCCGGACTTATTGATTCTCATGTTCATATCACCGGAGGTGGTGGCGAAGGTGGACCGGCCAGCCGCATGCCCGAGCTTCAGATCAGCATGATGACCGATGGCGGAGTTACCACCGTAATCGGGTGCCTTGGAACCGACGGAATAACCCGGAGTGTCGAAAGCGTTTTGATGAAAGTTAAGTCTATCCGTGCCAATGGAATGTCGGCATGGATGTATACAGGCGCTTACCAGGTGCCGCCTCCAACTATAACCGGCGACATTATGCGCGATATTACCCTGATTGAAGAAGTAATCGGGGTTGGCGAAATAGCCATTTCCGATCACCGCTCATCGGTTCCCACTATTGCCGAATTGTCGAAACTTACCGGCCATGCACGCGTAGCCGGCATGATTGGCGGCAAAGCCGGAATAATAAATATGCATATGGGTGATGCTCGCGACCCGTTCCGGCCGCTTCACGATATTGTAGCAAACAGCGAAATGGGATACAAGCAGTTTGTCCCAACGCATTGCAACCGCAACGATTATATTTTTGAAGACGCCAAAGAATACGGCAAAAAGGGGTATGTAGATATTACAACCAGTTCGTATCCCTATTATATGGATGAAGAGATAAAGCCTTCGGTAGCTTTAAAACTACTACTCGAAAGCGGCGTTCCTATCAAACATATTACGTTTACTTCCGATGCCTGTGGTTCGCTGCCCGGATTTGATCCTGAAACCGGCAAGCTGATTAAGATTGAAATGGGATTACCTGATTCCATCCTCAGGGAAATTAAAGAAGCCGTTACCGAAGATGGTATTCCGTTGGAAATTGCCTTACAGGTTGCCACATCAAACCCTGCCGATATTTTGAAACTGAAAGGTAAAGGATATATCCAGGAAAATTTTGACGCAGATATTCTTTTACTGGATGCTGATTTCAAAATTGTTCACCTGATGGCAAACGGGAAGATGGTGAAGTAGTTGGGATTATAGAATAAATTATCACCGCCTAAACGCAAAAATTTCGCAAGGAACGCAAAGAGTCAGGTTGACCGGCTTTGCGTTCTTTGCATTTAAACCTTAGCGCATTTGCGTTAAAAAAGCATCTTTCATTTTAAGCAAAGATATTAATCCTTAATCTGCTTAATAAACGCAGGAATATCCTTCTTTAAATCATTGCTGTTAGAGATAATATTGATAAAAGCGCTCCCGATAATGGCTCCATTGCCTAGTTTGCAAGCCGCGGAATAATCAGTTTGATTTTTGATTCCAAACCCAATAATTAAAGGATTCTTCAGTTTCATGCTCTGAATTTTCTTTATTGCTTCAGTTTGAATAGCCGAATCGTTACCCGTAGTGGTATTCCCCGAAACCAGGTAAATAAAGGCTTTGCTGATTTTATCAATTTCTTTAATGCGGGCCTCCGATGTGCCGGGTGTGATAAGGAATACCGGTGAAACCTCATATTTATCGGCAATTAGCTTATGCTCAGCCAGGTATTCGTTCACCGGGAGGTCAGGAATTATAATATGATGAACGCCACCCTCATGGCATTTGCGGTAAAAAGTCTCGATGCCACAAGCCAGCAGGCTGTTCAGGTAGCCCATCAGCAAATAAGGTTTTGTGACTTTATCTTTAACTTCCTTTAATTGACGGAATAACAGTTCCAGCGTCATCCCGTTATTGAGTGCAACTGTGCTCGAATGTTGAATAACCGGTCCATCAGCCAATGGATCAGAAAAAGGAATGCCAATCTCAACAAAATCGACACCCGTATGATTAAGAATAGCCAGGATATCCTTCGTGCTTTCCAGGGTCGGGAATCCAGCGGTGAAAAATACAGAAAGGTTGTTGTTCTTATTTTGAAGGATGGTTTGATGTAAGGTAGCCATTTGCGTAATTGTTGGATGGATTTCGGGTTGAAAGAGTTTTAAAAAAATGTTCAATTGCCTGCGGCGTTCATGAGTTCAATGCCTTCGGCGTTCAAATGTTCAGATGTTCTATTGTTCTGTTATTCAAATGTTCAATTGCCTGCGGCGTTCAAATGTTCAATTGTTCTATTGTTCAGATGTTCTATTGTTCTGTTATTCAAATGTTCAATTGCCTGCGGCGTTCAAATGTTCAGATGTTCTATTGTTCTGTTATTCAAATGTTCAATTGCC
>CAYNVK010000050.1:4269-8013 GCA_964400395.1 uncultured Lentimicrobiaceae bacterium
CGTTCAAATGTTCAATTGTTCTATTGTTCAGATGTTCTATTGTTCTGTTATTCAAGTGTTAAAAGGTACAAATGGCACCATTTTCAAATTCTCAAATTCTCAAATTCTCAAATTATTCCATCCGTACCCAAATATTTCAAATACGTCTCCATATCCTTATCCCCTCTGCCTGAAAGATTGATCACTACAACATCGGTTTTTTTGAATTTAATCCGTGGCAACAGCGCAAAGGCATGCGCCGACTCCAGTGCGGGAATAATTCCATCCAGGTGAATCAGTTCTTTGGCTGCATCCAGGGCTTCGCGGTCGGTAACGGCATAATAGGTTGCCTGCTTTGTTTCGTGAAGATAAGCGTGTAATGGACCAATTCCCGGGTAATCCAGACCGGCTGAAATGCTGTACGGTTCAGTGATCTGTCCATCCTTGTTTTGCATCAGGTAAGTTTTCGAACCATGAATGATCCCAACTGAGCCAACCATTAAGGTAGCAGCTGTTTCGTGCGAATGAACTCCCATTCCCGCTGCTTCGGCACCGATAAGTTTGGTCTTTTTCGAGCCCAGGAAATGGTAAAAAGCCCCTGCTGCATTGCTTCCGCCACCCACACAGGCAATTACATAATCAGGTTCGGCATCGCCGGTTTGCTTCAGCAGTTGAGCTTTCATTTCTTTGCTGATCACCGCCTGAAAACGCGCAACCATATCAGGATACGGATGCGGCCCGACTACCGAGCCAATAATATAGTGCGTATCGTCGGCATGGTTTATCCAGTAACGGATGGCATCGTTGGTGGCATCTTTAAGCGTTTTAGTCCCGCTAAGCGAAGGAATTACTGTGGCCCCAAGCATTTTCATCCGTGCAACGTTGGGCGCCTGCCGGGCAATATCAGTTTCGCCCATAAACACCACGCAGGATAAACCAAGCAAGGTGCAAGCCGTTGCAACTGCTACACCATGCTGACCGGCACCGGTTTCGGCCACGATTTTTTGTTTGCCCATCATTTTGGCAAGCAAGGCCTGGCCTAAGGCATTGTTGATTTTATGAGCACCGGTGTGATTAAGATCTTCGCGTTTCAGGAAAATCCTTGCTTTGTATTTTGCCGATAAGGCTTCTGAATAATAAAGCGGCGTCGGGCGGCCCACATAATCCTTCAACAGCGCGTTTAGCTGCTTTTTAAATTCCCCCGACCGCATAATCCTTTCATAGTTTTTCTGAAGTTCGTCCACATTATTAAAAAGCAATTCGGGGATATAAGCGCCGCCGAACTTGCCGTAAAATCCCGGACTGGTTTGTGTTTCTGATTTCATCAGGTACAGGTTTTATCTTTATACAATTGTTTTACCCATCATAGCGATGAGTTGTTTTATCTTTTCAATATCTTTAATTCCGGGTGCCGTTTCGAACTTTGAATTGATATCGATACCCAAGAGTTGCTTGTGCTCTATGTTTTTAATTTCTTCAAAGTTTTCGAGGCTTATACCTCCACTCAGGTAAAATGGTTTATCCAGGTTATAGGCTTCAAGCCATTGCCAGTTAAAGGTTTTGCCGGTTCCGCCGAAGTGTTCACTTTGCGTATCGAACAGAAACAGATCGCAGGCATCAGCGTACAATTTTGTATTTTCAAAAGAGGTTTTATCCTTGATGGAAATCGTTTTAATTACTTCCGTTACTGATCTGAAATAGTTGCAAAACTCGGGTGTTTCGTCGCCATGAAGCTGGATACTTTCGAGCCTGTACATATCAACCATCTGTTCAATTTCAGCTTTTTCAGCATTTACAAAAACGCCGGTTTTTTTAATCCGTTGCGGGACTTCTCGCAGGCCTTGTTCAATTAATTTGCCATAAACATAGCGTTTCGACTGGTGGTAAAAAATAAAACCCAGCCGCGTAATGTTCAGCGTTATGAGCTCCCTGATATCTTCGGTGGTGGTTATCCCGCAAACTTTAAGCTCCATATGCATCTTTATTTAACTTGTTAATTTGCCGGATAAACGCTGCACAAGCTTCCGCCGGGTTGCTCTGCTTCATGAAATGCGATCCGATTAAAAAACCATTGTACCCCAGGGCTTTGAGCTCGGGCACTATGGCGGGATCTTCTATTCCGCTTTCCGAAATTTTTAAAACCCCGGCGGGAACGCGTTTTGCCATCTCCCTCGATGTATCAACATCAATCAGCATGGTTTCGAGGTTGCGGTTGTTAACCCCAATCACGTCGATTCCGTCAACAATTTTTTCAAGTTCCTGTGCTGCATGAAGTTCGAGGATTACTTCCATTCCCAGCTGATGGGCCAATGCTGCAAACTGTTCAATTTCATTCCTGGTTAAAATGGCTGCAATCAGCAAAATAACATCGGCGCCTATGGATTTGGCTTCATACACCTGGTAGGCATCGATTACAAAATCCTTGCGCAGAATCGGAATGGCTGTATTTTCGCGGGCAGCAGTTAAATCGGAATTACAGCCCCCGAAAAACTTCTGATCAGTAAGCACTGACAAGGCGCTTGCACCTGCAGCGGTGTATGCTGCCGCAAGACTTTCCACATCAATGCCTGTATGGATAGCACCCAGGGCCGGCGACTTTTTCTTTATTTCCGTTATAATGCCGCTTTTATCGCCACGGGTAATGTATTCCTTAATTGATCCACATGTACGGTTAAAATACCGGGAAGATTCAAGCATTTCGACTGGTCGCAACTGCTTATCGGCATCGACCTGCTTGCGTTTTTCAATAACAATTTCCTGAAGTTTGTTCATCGTCCATTTGCTATTACCCGGGTGAATAACTGAAGCGCTTTGCCCGAAGAGATACTTTCGGTACAGGCAGCAATGCAATGGTTGAGCGGCTTACCGGTGTAGCATTGCATGGCAAAGGCGCTGTTAACAATCACAACATTTTTCTGTGCTTCGGTGGCTTCATTTCGCAATACCGCCGTAAATATCTTTGCCGCATCCTCTATTGTAGTTCCTGCATTAATATCTTCGGATGTGTTCGATTTGAACGGAAGTTCATCCAGTGGTATAATTTGTTCGCTGTTGTTGGTTGTAACCAGCACATCCGAAGTTAAGCTGATCTCATCGTATCCATCAAGTGAATTGACCAATGTATATTTCGAGGTTCCGTTTTGCAGGAAGAAATTGTACAGGCGGGCCACTGATCGGTTAAAAACGCCAACGTATTTATATTCGGTCTGCGCCGGATTTACCAGCGGGCCCATCAGGTTGAAAAGGGTATTTGTTTTCAGTCCCCTGCGTACCGGGCCTACATTTTTTAGCGCCGGGTGAAAATTTGGCGCATGAATGATGCAGAGGTTATCTTTTTGCAGGTCATCGTTCAGCTCCTGTTCAGTAGTTTTAAAGGTATACCCGAAATGTTTCAGGATATCAGAAGAACCTGATACCGAAGTAGCCGCAAAATTACCATGCTTAGCAACGGGTACCCCGGCAGCCGCGAGCACAAAAGCCGACAGGGTCGAAATATTGAAAGTGTTTTTATTGTCGCCCCCGGTACCACACACATCTATTGTGGGTTTATGCAGTTTTACCGGGATACATAATTTCATCAGGGCATTGCGGAAACCGGTCAATTCGCTCACTTCCATTATCCTGGTTTTATAGATGCCGAGGATAAATGCAACCTGGTATTCGCTGTATTGCTGCTCGCACAAACCTTTCATCAGAATTTCGGCTTCCGTTACCGTAAGATGATGCCCGGCGGCCAGTTTTAGGTATATTTCGTTCATTGTGTTT
>CAYNVK010000050.1:8113-13220 GCA_964400395.1 uncultured Lentimicrobiaceae bacterium
TACCGTAAGATGATGCCCGGCGGCCAGTTTTAGGTATATTTCGTTCATTGTGTTTGGTTGTTCAAAGGTTCCGTTGTTCAATGCCTTCGGCGTTTAAATGGTTCAATGCCTGCGGCGTTCAGATGTTCAATTATTCAAATGTTCTATTGTTCTATTGTTCAATGCCTTCGGCGTTTGAAGCGTTCAAGGCTGCGCGTTCAAGGTTTCAAATGCCTGCGGCGTTCAGATGTTCAATTATTCAAATGTTCTATTGTTCTATTGTTCAATGCCTGCGGCGTTTAAAAAGTTCAATGCTGCGCGTTAAAGGGTTCAAATGCCTTCGGCGTTCAGATGTTCAATTATTCAAATGTTCAATTGTTCTATTGTTCAATGCCTGCGGCGTTTAAAAAGTTCAAAGCTTCGCGTTCAAGTGTTCAATTATTCAAATGTTCAGTTGTTCAATTCCTTCGGCGTTTGAAGCGTTCAATGCTTCGCATTCAAGTGTTCAATTCAGTATTCATAAATACGCTCTCCCATCGTCATTCGTAAATCGTACATCGTAAACCATACATCGTACATCGCACATCGCACATCGTACATTCCTATCCGATCCAGTTCCTGATAATCTGCTCGCCATATTCGGTAAGTATGGATTCCGGATGAAACTGCACGCCTTTTACATCATAATTTTTATGTCTTAAAGCCATTACGCACTCATCCACATCTAACGCAGTTACAATTAAATCGTTCGTAACACTTTGGTAATCCACGGCCCACGAATGATATCGGCCCACGGTGAATTTTCGGGGACATTGAGCAAAAATCGGATCATCGGCAATCAGTTCAATTTCGGTGGCAACTCCGTGATAAACGGTATCGAGGTTTATAAGTTCAGCTCCGAACACCTCGCCAATGGCCTGCAATCCTAGGCAAACTCCCAGTATCGATTTGGTTGGAGCATACATCCGGATGAGATCGTTCAGAATGCCTGAATCCTTTGGCACCCCGGGCCCGGGCGAAAGAAGGATTTTATCAAACCTGTCAACTTCTTCGAGCGTGATTTTATCGTTTTTATGCACTTCATATTCCACATCACTTGTGGTTTCAATCAGCTGAACAAGGTTGTAGGTGAAGCTGTCGTAATTATCCAGAATCAATAATTTCATAGTTGTGTTGTGTTTTGTAAGCGGTAGTTTCCACCGGCAGCCAGCCGGATGCTTATATTTGAATGCCGGCTTGCTGAGGCTGGGTTTTGAATAGTTTATCTGCTTCCCTGAGCGCGTTTCGCAATCCGTTGATTTTGTTAAAAACTTCGTTCAGTTCGTTTTCTTCGTTGCTGCTTTCAACAATGCCGGCACCAGCCTGGTACACAAGCCGGTTGTTTTTGCTTAAAAAAGAGCGGATAATGATGGCCTGGTTCAGTTCATTTTTCTGACCAACAAATCCTATAGTTCCGCCATAAAATCCGCGGGCATCGTTTTCCAGATCATCAATAAGCTGTATGGCGCGGTGCTTGGGTGCCCCCGACAGCGTTCCGGCCGGGAATGTTCCGCTCAGGGCTTCAAAAGCGTTGAAATCGGGCCGCAACTCACCACAAACATTGCTCACCATGTGAATTACGTGCGAATAAAACTGGATTTGCTTATACGATTTCACGTGCACATTTTTCGAATAAATGCTCAGGTCGTTCCTGGCCAGGTCAACCAGCATAACGTGTTCGGCATTTTCCTTGGCATCATTCAGCAGTTCGCCGGCTTTGGCAAGGTCGGAGGCATCGTCGCCGGTACGCTTATAAGTACCAGCAATGGGATGTATTTCGGTAATTCCCCTGCTGATTTTAAGCTGTGCTTCGGGCGAGGAACCGAAAATCCTAAAATTTCCGGTATCGAAATAAAAAAGATAGGGCGAGGGGTTTATCCGTTTCAAAGCCCTGTAAACATTAAAATCGTCGCCTTTAAAACTTTGGTAAAACCTGCGCGAAACAACCAGCTGAAATACATCGCCCAATTTGCAGTGCTTTTTGGCTTTGGTTACTTTACTCATGTAATCCTCGTCCGTACAATTGCTGGTTTCGGTACCTACCAGGTGGAAGGCATAATTGTGATGTTTATGCAGATCAATACGCTCAATAAGCAGTGCAAGGCTATCGGCAGCCTGTTTTTCGGAATATGCGTGCGAATATACGCTGAGTTCGTTGGTGGCATGGTTAAAAACAAGTACCAGCGAGTAGAGGTGGTACAGCAGCTCCGGAATTTCGTTGCCTGTATTACGAAGTTTCAGTTCGTGCGTGTACTCCACAATATTAAAGGAGCAGTACCCGAATAATCCCTTCAACTGATCCTGCAGCAGATCATCAAATTCAAATTTATTGATAAACCGCGTGAAAGCTGTATTCAGCGCTTGTGCATCAGCCGCCAGAGTTTCCCTTTCAATTTCACCATTTACTACTGTTTTTGCCAGTTTATTGTGAATGCTGATGCTGGCGATAGGCTCAAAGCATAAAAACGAATAATGATTGCTTTTGCTGTTATAATCAGAGCTTTCGAGCAGCATGGGCGCGCTGTATTCGTCGCGCAAAGCAAGAAACAAACTTACAGGTGTTTTGGTGTCGGATAGCTGCTGGTATGTTTTGGTGTAAATTTTCATAATAGATTATATTTTTTTGAAATAAAAAAACCCGCTGTTTGTTGTAAACAGCGGGTTAGCTTATAAAGTAACGCAAAAATCTAGCTGTTCACAACTTTTGTTGTAAACCACCACCAATTGATATTTGCTGAAAATGTCGTCATTTGTTTTACAAAAGTAGCAGAAATATCAATAACCCTGACGAAACAGGATATTTTTTTTCGCTAGACGGCAGTTGATCCCGGCTTTAAATCCAGCCGGTAATCTTTATTTTGTATTTTTGAAAATATTTAAACTTTATCACTTCCGGTATCGTAAAATCTGGTTTTATCGTATGAAGAAAATTTTTACCCGAAACATCCTGTTCCTGGCATCTTTAATTTTAATTGTTCAGGCTGGCTTACTCGCACAAACCAAACCCCAACCTGTATATCCGCCACAGGTAAATGACTTTGCACCCGTACTCAATTTTCTGGCATCACCGGCCCTCGAAGGCCGCGAAACCGGACAGCAAGGATGCACCGTTGCCGCTGAATATATTGCCTCCATGATGCAGCATCTGGGTTTGAAACCTTACAAAACCAATGCAGCGTTAACTTACCGCCCGGCAGATTATTTCCAGGAATTCAAGTTGTTGAGGCAAACAGCCGGAGATGCATCGCTTGATGTAATGATTTCGAAGGAACAAAAACTTAAGCTGCGGGCCGGGAGCGATTTCAAGGTTTTTAATCTGGCGAAGCCTTTGGCGGCTGAATCGGTTCCGGTATTTGCCGGTTACGGCATTGCCGATTCATCACTCGGATATAACGATTATGCCGGTTTAAATGTGAAAGGGAAAATAGTGCTGATTATGCCTGGTTACCCGGGGCAGCACGATACGGCGAGCGTGGCATGGAAAAAATTCAAGGCTACAGCCGAAAACGATGATTTCGATCTCGATAAAAAGTGCTCAGTAGCTGCAAAACAAGGTGCCATCGCAGTTATCATTGTTAACAAAGCGGTGTTATATCCAAAGCAAGCAAACACAAAACCTGAGAGCAACCCCGTGAGCACCGAGCCCGAATACATCAGCGCCGGATACAGCTTGCCCAAAGTTGAAAGTGAACCTCTTTCCGTCTGTTTCCGCCTGAATAAAAAAAGCAGCGAAAAATTAGCGCTGGCATTGGGTATTGATTTCATAAAGGCAGAAAAGCAGATAGCTGAGAAGCTGAAATTCAACCCGGTGGATTTGAGATGTAAAATTGCGCTGAAAGCAAAACCAACCGTCGATACTTTGCTGGTTAACAATGTGATTGGGAAAATACAGGGCAGGGACAGCACGCAAACCATAATTTTAGGAGCGCATTACGATCACCTGGGTAAGCGCGGAAATATAATTTACTATGGTTCCGACGATAATGCATCGGGTGTTGCCGGATTATTAGCTTTAGCCAAATCGTGGTCTCAAACGATTCCGCCCTGCAACATTATATTTGCCTCCTGGACCGCCGAAGAAAAGGGGCTGATTGGCAGCGAGTATTTTGCCTCAACGCTCTCGTCGCCCGACAAAGTGAAATTGTATATCAATATGGATATGATTTCGCGAAGTGTGGTCGAAGATACGGCCCGTCGGCAGCTAAGCATCGGAACACGGGCTGCTGATACTAATTTGCAGGAGCTTGCCCGGCAGATCAACAGCACGCTGAGTCATCCTTTTATACTCGATCTGTGGGATGTTACCGGCCATTCGGGAAGCGATTATGCATCGTTTACGGCAAAAAACATTCCGGTAATGACCTACAACACCGGCCTGCATAACGATTACCATACGCCCCGGGATATTCCTGCTGCTGCGGACCTGGTTAAAATGGGCGATGTGCTGAAGTTGGTGAATGGGAGTTTGCAGGAAATTCTTGAAAATATTTCAGAGAAATAGTCAGGCTTTCTATTCCTAATTACCCTTCGGCTTCAGCATGATAAAGATATATTTGCCTGCTAATCAAACTTGTCATGCTGAGCGAAGTCGAAGCATAACCCCAAAAAACCATCAAACTCTAAACTTGTCATGCTGAGCGGAGTCGAAGCACTATAACTTCTCATCCTTCTCCTCTTCTGAATTTCCTGCCTTGTATTTCTTCGAACTTGTAGAATTGACGCATTTCGCCAATTCTACAATCTTGTTCCAATCTCCTGCAATCAGAGCTTCTTTTTTTGCTCGTGACCAACCTTTTACCTGTTTTTCAAAAGCAATTGCTTGTTTTGGATCGGTGAAATATTCACTATATACCAGTTCAACGGGTCTTCGTGAAAAGGTATAACTATCCGGATTATATCCAGCCTGATGCTGAGCTAATCTCCGGTCTGCGTCATTGGTTACACCTGTGTAATAGCTGCCATCAGCACATTTCAGGATGTAGACATAGTAATACCGGCGAATGTAAACCATTTTACTATAATTTGTAATGGTACGCGCTTCGACTCCGCTCAGCGTGACAAAATTTGTATTATTGTTTTGTTCAGCGCT
>CAYNVK010000051.1:0-2968 GCA_964400395.1 uncultured Lentimicrobiaceae bacterium
ACCTGCAATGGCGTAGCAACACCCTGTTCACCTGGAATGCTGGCAGCAGCATTTTGCAGAACAATGTAAAAACTGCTGCAGTCGACACTCTTCTATCTCTCGACCAGCTAAACCTTATTGCCGAAAAGGCCCAACAGAAAAAACTCCGGAACCTCCCCATGGTAAAATGGGAAAACGAAAATATTTTCCGGTATACAAATGATTCGAAAATATTTCGTTTCAATATGCTTACCCGCGAGCTATCCATGGTAAACAGCTACGAAACAGATGCCGAAAATATTGATATGGAACCGGCTACTGGACGTATTGCCTTTACCCGGGAAAACAACCTTTATGTTTCCGAAAACGGAAAAACCATGGCCGTTACTTCCGATACCGACAAAGGAATTGTAAATGGGAAAACTGTACATCGTAATGAATTTGGTATCGATGGGGGAACATTCTGGTCGCCGAAAGGGAACCTGCTGGCATTTTACCGCATGGACGAAACCATGGTTACGCAATACCCTTTGGTTGATATTAACCAGCGCATTGCCCAGGTTGAATACATCCGTTACCCCATGGCTGGTATGGCGAGCCATCACGTTACAGTGGGTGTTTATAACCCGCTAACCAAACAGGTGGTTTTCCTTAAAACAGGTGAACCCGCCGAGCAATATCTAACCAATGTGAGCTGGAGCCCCGACGAAAAATACATTTTTATAGCTGTGCTCAATCGCGATCAGAATCACATGTGGCTGAATAAATACGATGCCGTTACCGGCGCTTTTGTAAAAACACTCTTCGAGGAAACCGATAACGAATACGTAGAGCCACTGCATGGCCCCGAATTTTTAAAAACAAATCCTTCGCAGTTCATCTGGCAAAGCCGCCGCGATGGTTATAACCACCTTTACCTGTACAATGTGGATGGAAATCTGCTGAAACAGATTACTAATGGCAAATGGGAAGTTACTGCTTTACAGGGCTTCGATCCGAAAGAAACCAGGATATTTTACGCATCCACCCAGGAAAGCCCGCTCGAGAGGCATTTGTATTCAGTTGAACTTAAATCAGGCAAAACTGTAAAATATACCAATGGTAAAGGCACCCATACAGTGCTGGTTTCGCCCGACGGGAAATACTTTATCGACAGGCTGAGCAGTACAGGCATAGGTTCGCGATACACCCTTATTAATGACAAACCGGAAACACTACGGGTTATTTCGGAAGATATTAACCCGCTAAAAAATTACCAGCTGGGCGAAACCAAACTGGTGACCCTTAAAGCTGATGATGGCAGCGATTTGTATGCAAGGCTGATATTACCGGTTGGATTTGATGCTTCTAAAAAATACCCCACCATTGTGTATGTATACGGCGGGCCACATTCGCAGCTGGTTTCCGATACCTGGCTGGGCGGCGCTAACCTGTACTTTAACTACCTGGCAAGCAAAGGATATATTGTATGGACACTCGATAACCGCGGCACCTCGAACCGGGGCGCCGATTTTGAGCAGGTGATCCACCGCCACCTTGGTGATGTTGAAAGCAAGGATCAGATGGTGGGCGTAAACTACCTGAAATCGCTGCCTTACGTGGATGCCAGTCGTATGGCTATTGATGGCTGGAGTTATGGCGGCTTTATGACCCTTACCATGTTCCTGCGCAACCCAGGACTTTTTAAAGTGGCAACCTGCGGCGGGCCAGTTATCGACTGGAAGTATTATGAGGTGATGTATGGCGAAAGGTATATGGATACCCCGGAACAAAACCCCGATGAATACAAAAAAGCAAGCATCCTCAATTATGTGGATCAGCTAAAAGGCAAATTGCTGGTAATACATGGCGCCCAGGATAATACCGTGGTATGGCAAAACAGCCTGCAGTTTATACAAACCTGCATTCAAAAAGGCAAGCAGGTCGATTATTTTGTATACCCGCAGCACGAACACAATGTAAGCGGCACCGACAGGTTGCACCTTTTCCGTAAACTGGCCGAGTATTACGATCAGAATTTGTAAACAAAGCAAATAAACGGGAGCCTGGCTTTGCAGCCGGGCTTTTGTGTTTTTTACCCTTCGGTTATATCGGCAATAGTTGTATTCTGCAAAATGCTGAATGTATTATCACGTATAGTCTTGAATACAGTTTTAATTTTACAGGTTGCTTCACTTTTGCAAAACTCGCAAGGCTGGTAGGCTTTTTCCGAAACGCAGTACACCAAGGCAATGGTCCCTTCAAAATGCCTGATAATATCGGCCATACTAATTTCCTTTGGATTTTTTAGCAGGAAATAACCGCCGTTTTTGCCCAACTTACTGCCCAGTATCCCCAGGTTTTTCAGGTCGAGCAGAATGGTTTCGAGGAAACGCTGCGGAATTTTTTCGGCCGCAGCAATTTCGCTGATCAGGATTGCACCTTTCCCATATTCGCGGCTTAGTTTTGTTAATGCCATCAAAGCATATCGTGTCTTTTTCGAAAGCATGGCTTACCCTTTCTTGCTAATTTCGGTTAATCCTTCAAAATTTTTGATAATAATCTTTTTGCCTTCCAGTTCGATGATGCCATCTTTTTTGAAACGAGACAAAGTAGTAATCACGTTCTCGTGCGAACAGGCTGCAAATTCGGCAATTTCCTTCCGGCTGATGGTAAAATCATAACCCGATTCCTTATATACATGTTCCC
Organism: uncultured Lentimicrobiaceae bacterium; assembly: GCA_964400395.1. GTDB lineage: Bacteria > Bacteroidota > Bacteroidia > Bacteroidales > UBA4417 > UBA4417. The sequence continues at coordinate 2,668 of CAYNVK010000051.1, forward strand.
AGAGATAGATTAATATGTTGGCAATACGGCCATTCACCTGGTTGTGAGCCAGGCTGATAAAATTAAAAATGGAATGCTGAAACATGGTCAGGGTTTTTTCGCACAATGCCAGGATGTAGCTGGGATTGCTCATGGCCACCTGCACAAATGCCGATAAATCGATGAGACAAATCTCGCAATCCTCAATGGCTGTGATTGAAAAAATATTGGTTTCCCTGAAAAACAGGTTAGCGCCGCCAAGCAGTTTCGGACCGCCAACCACAGTCATAATATAATTGTGGCCGGTTTCGTACTGGTAACA
>CAYNVK010000051.1:3068-13097 GCA_964400395.1 uncultured Lentimicrobiaceae bacterium
TCGGACCGCCAACCACAGTCATAATATAATTGTGGCCGGTTTCGTACTGGTAACAAAATTTCACAATGCCCCGGTGCAGGAACATCAGGCTTTGCGCCTTTCCACCTTGTTTATAAACCACTTCCCCTTTCGAAAACTTAAGCTGGATGGAGGATTTGCGAATCAGTTCGAAGTTTTCTTCGTCCATAAAACTGCAACTTAAATGCTTAAACTCGCATTTGTTACAGTCAAAAATCTCATTCCGCTGATCTAACATGTTTCAAATATTAATGCTGTCGTATTAAATATTTAATATCACGGGCTTATTAATCCCATGCAAATGTACACTACTTCTATGTACATAAGTGATATTTTTGCAATTCAGATTCAATAATTATTTTCATTTAACCCATCACCATGACTTACCTGAAAACAAATCACGGCATCGCCATCAGGAAACTAGTAACTTTTGTGTTCCTTTTTCAATTATTAACCTGCCTCAGATTGCATGCACAGAGCACTAACGATATTTTAAACCTGATGGTGGCCAACAATACAATAACAGCCGAACAGGCCGATTCGGTACGTGCCGAAGCTGCCATCAAACAACAGGATGCCGATGCAAATAAAAAGTCATTTTTTGTAAATGCAGCCCGCAGCATGAAACTATCGGGCTATACGCAGATCAGGTTTCAGCAATTCGACGAAACGGGTAAAATAAGTGGAACTGATATCCGTCGTGCCCGGCTTAATTTACAGGGTGATGTTACGCCATACTGGTCGTACCAGTTCCAGGTCGACTTTGCCGGTGGCGCCCGGTTGCTCGATGCCGTTGCTGATTTTAAACCTGTTGATTACCTTAATATTTCAGCTGGTCAGACAAAAATACCGCTCTCCTTCGAAAACCAGATGTCGGATAACAAAACTGAAGCCAACGATCGCTCACAAGTTATCGAAGCACTTGTTGCACGCGGTAAGGATGTAAATGGCAACCACAATGGCCGCGACCTCGGCATTATGCTTTATGGGGCTTTCCTTAAAATAAACGATAAAAACCGAATTGATTACCGTATCGGGGTATTTAACGGCGAAGGCATCAACGTGAACGACAGCAACGATGCCAAATCGTCGGCAGGCCGGTTAATTGTGCATATTATGAAAGGACTCGATGTAGGTACCTCATATTATTCGGGCTGGGACAGGTTTTCGACCACCAAAGGTGAACCTACTACAAACCAGGAACGATCTAGGTATGGCTTTGAACTGAATTACGATTACAAAAGGTTTTACTTCAGGGGCGAATACCTGCAAGGTAAAGATGGCGCAATTTCGCGCGAAGGCTGGTACGTGCAGTCGGGATATTTCATCCTGCCAAACAAAGTGCAGTTACTGGCAAAATACGATGTTTACGATCCCAACAAGTCGAAAGTTAACGATATGTCGACCCGCTATATAGTGGGCGCAACCTGGAATTTCAACAACTGGTCGAAACTGGCGCTCAATTATAACTTCTGTGAAGAAGAAGGAACAAGTATAAAAAACAATTTTGCAAGCATTCAATTCCAGATTGGTTTCTAAAAAAAACAATGAGATTATGAAAAACGTTACAATTATAGCCCTATCCATAATACTGGCTATCAGCACCCTGGCACCTAAGCCGGTAATGGCACAATCGAACCTCGAGGGCAGGATCACCCTGTCGGGCGCATTTGCACTTTATCCCCTGGCCGTGAAATGGGCCGATGAGTTTAAAAAATTACATCCCAAAGTTAAAATTGACCTTACCGCCGGCGGGGCTGGTAAAGGCATGACTGACGTACTCAACAATATGGTGGATATCGGGATGGTATCGCGCGAGGTTTATCCTGAAGAAGTAAAAAAAGGAGCGCTGGGTATAGCTGTAGCCAAAGATGCAGTGGTGGCAGTAGTAAATTCAAATAACCCTGCCATTAAAGACATTCTTTCAAAAGGCATGAAAAGAGAAGCTGCATCCAACATCTGGATCAGCGGGAAATATAAATCGTGGTCGCAGGCCTTTGCCACAAAAACGGCTGCTCCCATCCATGTTTACACCCGTTCCGATGCTTGTGGAGCCGCTGAAGTTTGGGCAAAATATTTCGGAAAAAAGCAGGAAGACTTGCTGGGCAGCGGTGTATTTGGTGACCCGGGGCTTGCACTGGCCGTAAAAAAAGACCCAATCGGAATCGGCTTCAACAACATTGGCTATGCTTACGATCACAATACCAGGAAACAGGTTTCAGGTATCACCGTTGTGCCTATCGATTTGAATAACAACGGCAAGATTGATGCGGACGAAAACTTTTACGATACCATGGATAAAATAGTGGATGCCATAGCCCAGGGTAAATATCCGTCGCCTCCAGCCCGCGAGCTATATTTTGTAACCAAAGGCAAAACCAACAGCAAAGTAGTGGCTGAATTTATCCGCTGGGCACTTACCGATGGACAGAAATATGTGCGCGAAGCCGGTTATATCGGTCTGCCAAAGGACAAGCTTACTAAAGAGGCTGCAAAGCTCAAATAGCTTTATTGCTAAACCGGAATATGACTTAACATATTTACATACTGCAACATGTATTGTAAATACAACAAATTTAATTTATGTTTATTCGTTTACTCAAGGATAAGATAGCCCGTCATACCATGATGGGTTTATCCCTTTTAAGCCTGACCCTTTTGCTGATTATAGGCGGGGGGCTTTTATGGAACTCGCTTCCCATCCTCAGGGAGAAGAATATCTTCGACTTGCTGTTTACCAGCACCTGGAAACCATTTAAAGGAGATTTTGGCTTCGGGACCTTTATTTTCAGCACGCTGTTTATAACACTCATTTCCATTGCACTGGCTTTTCCCCCTGCATTGCTCTGCGCCTTATACTTTTCGGAGTACGCCACTGCCAGGCTGAAACGCTGGTTCAGCCCGGTTATCGACTTACTGTCGGGGATACCTCCCGTAATTTACGGGGTATGGGGCACCCTAACCATTGTTCCGCTGATATCCGAAAAAATAGCCCCGAAGTTTGTCGATTTTTCAACCGGTTACAGTGTGCTGGCCGGTGGTGTTGTGCTGGCAATTATGATCCTGCCACTCATTGTGAGCATCCTGATAGAAGTATTTGCCACCATCCCGCGCGAAACACGCGAAGCATCGTGGTCGCTGGGAGCCACCAAATGGCAAACCATAAAAAAAGTAGTGTTAAGGCGTTCGTTACCGGGTATTATCGCCGCGGTGGTGCTGGCTATTTCGCGGGCATTCGGCGAAACCATAGCCGTGCTTATGGTTTGCGGCAATTTCACCGATATGCCCAGGTCAATGTTCGACTCCTGCTATCCCCTGCCAGCCCTGATTGCCAATAATTACGGCGAAATGATGTCGGTGCCGCAATACGAATCCGCGCTGATGTTTGCCGCTTTCCTGCTGTTTATCATCATCGTGCTCTTTAATGCCATCTCGAGGTATATTTTGTACCGCATCAAAAAGAAATACTATTTATGAAACACCTGGAAGAGAAAATTTTTAAAGCGCTGATGATATTTGCATCGGTAACCATTCTGGCGGTTTTGCTTTACATCCTGTACATAGTCATATCAAAAGGGCTGCCCTCGCTCAACTGGGATATGATTTCGAAAATACCCTCGGGAGGATTTTACCTGGGTAAGGAAGGTGGTATTTTAAATGCCATACTGGGCTCCATATTCCTGATTGCCGGTTCGGTACTGATAAGCATGACCATCAGCCTGCCCGTAGCGTTGTATATTAATTTTGTGAAACGCAAAGATTCAACATTCTCCAATACCCTTCGGTTTGCATTCGATATACTTTTTGGCATCCCTTCAATTGTTTACGGAGCATTCGGATTTATGGTGATGATTTATTTCGGACTGCAGGCTTCGTTGCTTGGAGGAATAATTGCCGTGTCGCTGCTTATAATCCCAATCATGGTACGATCCATCGACGAAGTAGCCGTTTCAGTGCCCAGGGACCTTACCGAAGCAGTAAAATCGCTGGGCGCCACCCAATACGAAACCCTAAAAGTGATAGCCAGGCAAATTTCGCCGGGCATTACCACCGCCATCCTGTTATCTGTTGGCCGGGGCATCGGCGATGCAGCCACCGTACTATTTACGGCTGGCTATTCGGACAGCATTCCAACGGCGCTGGGGCAACCCGCAGCTACACTCCCGCTGGCTATATTTTTCCAGCTCAGCAGCCCGGTTGAAGAAGTGCAAAACCGTGCTTACGCGGCCTCACTCATCTTAACCATCATCATACTTATCCTTAGTTTTTCCACACGGTACTTTGGCCGGAAAATCTCAAAATCAAAACTTTAATTCCCATGAATAATTTAGCATTTGCAATGGCCGAAAATAATATCACCCAACAACCCATGATTACAATCCCACCACAGCCGGTTTCGCACTTAACGGTGAAAAACCTGGATGTGTATATTCACGGTAAGCATATCCTGAAAAACATAAACCTGGTGATCCCCGAAAAGAAGATAACCTGTATCATCGGGCCTTCGGGTTGTGGTAAAACCACCTTGCTGCGCTCGCTTAACCGGCTGCACGACGATGCCACCGAGGTAAAAGTGGAAGGGCAGGTGTATATCGGCGATGAGGATATTTATGCCAAAAATGTTGAGGTAACGCACATCCGCAAGAAGATGGGACTGCTGGCACAACGGCCAACGGTATTGCCGATGTCAATATTCGATAATGTTGCGTATGGCCCAAAACTATACGGCATACGCCGGCGCAGGCAGCTTTACCAGATTGTGAAACATCAGTTGCAGGCCGTGGGATTATGGGAAGAGGTTAAAGACAGGCTTAAAACGCCTGCTGTCCGGCTGTCGATAGGGCAGCAGCAACGACTTTGCCTGGCACGCGGGCTGGCTGTTGAACCCGAATTTATACTTGGCGACGAAGCCACCTCGGCACTCGACCCGCTGTCGACCACCAAAATTGAGGAAATGTTTCTCACCCTCAGGGATAAATACAGCATTGTATTGGTTACGCATACCCTGAGGCAGGCAAAACGCATATCCGATTATATTGCTTTTATGTACCTGGGCGAACTGATTGAATTCGGTCCGGCCGCGGAAGTTTTTGGCAACCCCAAACACAAGCTCACCCGCGACTACCTGGATGGAAGCTTTGGTTAGACTCTATTTCCGGACAGAGGTGAATAGATAACAAATACTCAACTGTACAGATAACGCTTTATTTTTTGCGTGGCGGTTTTTTCGAAAGGGTCAGGTTGCACAATCACTTCCTGTATCTGCGAAAACTTATTCACCCTGTGGTTGACATAAAGTTTCAATTCCTGGCAAAGTTTATCCATTTCCTGCCCGTGATCGGCTGCATCTTCTTTCAGGTGAAGGTGTTGCCTTACTTCATCAGGATTGAAGTATACCAATGCTGCCAGTTTGCCGTTTCGATCCATCACCAGCGAATCGGCTACAAAGCGGAAATTATTGATTACCGACTCAATTTCTTCGGGGAATATATTTTCACCACCCGAACGCACAATCAAATTATTGATCCGGCCTTTTATAAACAAGTATCCATCCTTGTCAATCAAACCCAGGTCGCCGGTACGGAACCAACCGTCGGGTGTAATAACCTCTTCGGTTAAACCCGGCTCTTTATAATAGCCTTTCATTACGTTAGGCCCTTTGGCCCAAATCTCTCCTTCGCCCGTAACGCTGTTGGCATTGTGAATCACCAGCTGAACCCCATCGAGGGCAGGCCCTGTGGACTGAAGCCTAGAATTGCGCGGATTGCTGCCTGCCAGTAAAGGAGCTGTTTCGGTAAGGCCATAGCCGATCGCATACGGGAATTTAGCTTCAATCAGGAATTTCTCAACCGTTTTGTTCAGCCGGGCTCCCCCGATACCGAAAAAACGCAGTTCGCCGCCAAATGTATCCATCAGTTTTTTACCTGCTACCAGATTAAGTCTCCTTCGGATAAACGGGATATGTATGGCAAGCCTTAATGCTATGTTACCGGTAAAACGTGGCTTAATCCGGCTCCTGAAAATCTTTTCGATAATAAGCGGAACCGTGAGCATCACCGTTGGCCGGATGGCCTGCAACGCCGGCAATAATACCGATGGGGTTGGCATTTTGCCCAGGTAATAAATACAGGCTCCTTTCGACAGGGGAAAAACGAGGCCAATGGTATTTTCGTAGGTATGCGAAAGCGGGAGTATCGACAGGAACCTGTCATTTTCGTTTATTTCCTGAACCTTTTCGCTCTTGCGGGCTACAAAACTGATGTTGCGGTGGGTAAGCATAACACCTTTCGATTTGCCGGTTGTGCCAGAGGTATAAATGATGGCGGCCAGGTCGTCTTCGGCAACAGGAATAAATTCAGCCGGCTTTGCCCCAGGCTCAAAGGGAACCGGGATACCCGGATGGAGAATAAGCGTAAAATCCTCAACCCTGATACGTGTTGGCAACAGCTGATCGGGTACATCGTTAATCTTAGGCAGCAGGCCTTCGGAAATAAAAATTGCCTTCGCTCCTGAATGCTCAAGTATATTTCTGATTTCGGAGGAATGAAAATCGGGAAGCAGCGGCACAACGATAGCGCCCATAAAAGTGACGGCATAATAACTTATACCCCAGTTGGGAATACTTGCACTGAGGATGGCAACCCTGTCGCCCTTTTGTATGCCAAGCTTTTGCAGCCATGCCATTACGGCTCCAATGCGCAAATTTAGCTCACGATAACTTATCGGCGTTTCGCCTACCAGGGCCATGGCCGGCCTTTCTCCAAACCTGCTTGCTGCTCCGGCAAACAAGGCAGGTAAGGTAAGGCGCTCTATCTCTTCCATAATTTTCAATATTATCCTGCTAATATACATAATTAAGGCAAGATTGTAAACAGAAGAAAAAAGATGTGTGCATTAAAAAACCGGCAACCTCTGTTTACGAGATTGCCGGTTCGTATTTGTGATTTTTAGTCCGGAGGCAATAAAACCATCCTCTGGCTGTTAGTTAGGGCGTAAATCAGGGCGTCCGTCGAAACCACCCCGTTCCGGCTGCTGTTGCATCTGGGGCATCTTACCGCTGAATTTGCGCAGGTTATACGTGAAGGTGAGCATAAAATACTGTTGAAGCATTTCTGTATTCTGGTCTTCGATGTAAGTATCGTAAACGTTATGGGTAAGGCTCTTATTCTGATCGAGGATGTCGTAGCAGGAGAGCTTGATTTCGCCTGATTTATTTTTGAAGATTTTCTTACCGAGATTTACATTCCACAAAGTATATTTTGAATCAGTATTGGACGACATCACGTTGTAATCCTGGTAAGTGATGGTGTTCTGGATAAAGAAGCCTTTCCAGAATTCCCAGTTAAACTGAACCGAACCAATCTGGAAAACATAGTTATTGTTCATGTTGGGCTGAAGTGTATTTTCGACCAGGTTGTAGTTAATGTTGTATGTAAGCGTGAAATCAAGTTTCTGGCTGATATTGCTGCTTAACACTGCACCCAAATTCAGCCCGTAGGTATTGGAAGTATTGGCAGCGGCGTTAATAAGACTGGGCAAACGGTTGTAGGTAACTCCGGTGTTGAAGTTAATATTACTCTTGATCGGTTTTATCGGCATCCCAACGGTAACCAGTGCCCTGGTATTCCAGGCCCCGCTCAGGTTGGTGGGTATGGATAGCTGTCGGCCTTTCTTTACTTCCTGCCCGTTGATAATGGTATCATTTGCCGTCCGGAAGGTGGCATTCCCGATATAATCCTGGACAACCTGCATAAATAACATTCCAAAAATATTGGATGTTTTTTCTTTATTGGAGTGCGAGTAGCGGGCCATAACAAAATGACGGACTTCCTGGTTGAGTGATGGATTACCGGTAGTAAGCAGCAGCGAATTGGAGTTATCAATAACCTTTTGCAGCTGACTGATGGATGGCGCATTGGTGCTGGCCCGGTAGACGACCCTCAGGTTTGTGAGCTTGGTAAATTTATAATTGAACATGATGTTGGGCAACATGTTGTTGAAATACCTGCGGGTGGAATCCACTACCGGGAAACTGGTATTTCCTTCGAGACTTGCATACTGGTATGTAATGCCGGCATTCAGGTTTGCTTTTTCGGTTTGCAGTATATACCCGGTTCCTACACGGTGCGTTACATAATAATTTTTGTAAACATTGGATAGCAGGGTATCGAAAACGGTGTAATCCTGCCGGTCGCTGGCATAGTTATAGGTCTTTTTATCGTTGTCGTTTTCCGACCACGAAATATTATAGTTCATCTGCAGTTGGCTATACTTACCGATAGGTTCGGTATAAACCAGGTTCGATGACAGGGTAAGCGCGTTCGATAAGGATTTTCCGTACTGATCTACAGAATCGTTCAACATCCCAGACATCTGCTGGTAATAAACAGTTTGGGTATTCAGGTAATTATCGCGGGTGCGGTAATTATACCCGGTACCCAGGTTCACGGAGATGGTTCTCCCCCTTTTCGCAAACTTGTGCCGGTACAGGAAATCATTATTCAAACTGTAACCCGGAGTAGTTCCGTTGTTGTTATTTACGCTGGAGTTGATCAGGTTCGACTGAAGGTAATCGATGGATGTTGCGGTTTTGGCAGCAAAAGCACTTTGGCTGTTATTATCCTGTATTGTAAAACGAGGTGAAAAGATAATCGAATTGTTGGTATCAATATTATATTCAATCCTGGCGTTTATACGGTGATTGGTATTTGTGCTGGTCGACCGGCTGTTTTCATTATAGTATTGATTTGAATCCGCGGTGATAATGTACTGCCTGTCGGTAAGCCTGTTGGTGGTGGTGGTTCCTTTATTCCAGAAATAACTGGCATTGAGCACCAGTTTTTTGCCCCACGAATCGGTGTAGTTAACCCCGATAGCGTTGGTGGTAAAAACCCCGTTTTGCGGACTGCCCATGCCCATTCCCCGGCCAGGGCCCATGCTCGATCCGCCTCCTGTGCCCGGCACATTGTCGGCCTGAAAGTTTTGCTGGTTAATATTATTGCTCATGCCCAGCAGGGTAATACGCCGCTGATCTTTAAACAAATTAAGGTTTGCACCCAGCATATACCTGTCGTCGGTACCATAACCGGCCGAAAACTTACCGAACTGCCCGGTATTTTTTGCATTCTTGGTAACAATGTTAATGGTTTTCTGCCCGCTGCCATCGTCGAAACCCGACCACTGTGCCTGGTCCGAAAGTTTATCGAAAACCTGAATTTTATCCACTACTTCGGCTGGCAGGTTCTTCAGCGTTACCGATGGATCATCGCCAAAAAACTGCTTGCCATCAACCAGTATTCGCTTAACATCTTCACCATGCGCTTTCACGGTGCCGTTTTCAACGGTAATTCCCGGCATTTTTTTAACCAGGTCTTCGGTGGTAGCATCCTGGGTAACCTTGAAAGCCGCTGAGTTATACTGGGTTGTATCGCCTTTTTGTTCGGCCCGCGCTGCTACCCCTGTAATGGTAGCACCATTAATGTTAAGTGCAGTTGGATTTAGTTCCAGCTTACCAACATTATCGGACTTACCACCAGCCATTACCATTTTCCGGAAATTTTCGAAACCCACGTAACTTACTTCGAGCATGTACGGCCCTTTTTTCAGTTTCGAAAATTCAAATTCACCCTGTTGCCCGCTGGTGGTGTACTTAAACTGCAGGGTATCGCGGGCATTGGAAAGTTTTATTGTGGCCCCGGGAAGTGGCTGCTGATCGGCTGAATTTATAAATGTTCCGGTAATACGGAACTCCTGTGCTGAAACAACGGTTGAAAGCAGTAAAAACAATAGGCTAAGAAGCAGAGGGTACTTTTGCATTAATAAAAACTTTTTAGGTGGTTAAAATTTTGTTCCAGTTTGATTGTAAATTATCAAAAAGGTTTAAAACACTGCTAAAATAAAAGTTAATCTTATTCGCTTCCGGCCTATTCTGCCAAACCCCTTCTTTCGTCCGTCAAATCATGCATTTACACGACAAGTTACATTGAGCTTAGCTCTATGTATTATAGAGTC
>CAYNVK010000052.1:0-12841 GCA_964400395.1 uncultured Lentimicrobiaceae bacterium
CATATTTTCCCATCAGGGTGCTGAGGTTTTCCATGGCCGGGGTTTCAATAGGCAGGTAGCCGTGTAACTTAAACACCGAGCGTATGGCGTCAAAAATATAATTGCGGCGTGCCATTTCGAGGGGCGAAAAGTCGCGTGTGCCTTTGGGTATGGAGGGGGTGGACATTGTGATTTGCGATTTACGATTTATGATTTACCCTGCCTGCTGACGCAGTCAGGCAGGGATTTGCGATTTGCGATTGGGGTTACTTCCGTCTTTCCTGCCTGCTGACATAGTTGGGCAGGGGACTTCGGTCCAACTATTTACGAGTTTACAAAAACCAGGAAATGCAGGTAAAGTTCAAAAATTTGCAGTTCCCGGCAGGATTTTCATTTAGTCAAGTTTAATTTTTAATTCATCAAATACTTTTGATAAAAACGTCCTGGCTTCGGGGGTGCCTTCCAACGGTGCCCAGGGAGCTGAACTGCCTTCGGTATGCGGAACAAAAGGACCTTCCTTGATCTCGAAAACCACTGAACCTGTTTCGAGCGACGTGAGCATATGAAAGCAATTTTCTTCAAACTCAAGGCCTAAAATCCCGGTTTCGCGGCTGAGTATGGCATGATCGCGAATGGTTCCGTCGTTATTAAAAACCACGGCCAGAACTGTACCACTCAGCAAAACAAACGATTCTTCCTTGGTGGTATGCTTGTGGGGCCTGATATAGGTCCAGGGCTCAAGTGCATTAAGCAACCGCTGTACCGGGTCGCTGAGTTCGGGGTGAAAGTTATAATTCATCCTGCGCCTTGGCGACTGTCGCGCTTCAGCAACAACCTTATCGATCAGTTCGGTGGTGATTCGTACCATGTTTATTTGTTTTTGAGTTGCTTTGCACGTTCCATTAATGCTTTATCTTCTTCGGTTATGGCATCCATTTCAATGCCATGCGGAGTAGCTTTTGTGTTTTCATCCACATGCACAAATGTGATAAATCCCTGTACTACCAGGTCCTGGCAGTTGGCCTTGTGTACTTCAACATAGGCTTTCAGGCTGCTGCCACCGGTATGAACAATACGGCTGTTGTAGCACACACATTCGCCGGCTTTTACTGGCTGCTGGAAAGTGAGACCGTGTATTTTAACACAAATAATATTTTTTGGAGGCAACAGGTACGATGCGGCAACAAAGCCACTTTCGACAAACCATTCGGCGCCGCGACCTGCAAATAAAGTTCCGTGATGATTCAGGTCCTCGCTCTTTACCAGGCGATGGGTAGTAAATTGTTTAATGGGGTATTTCATTATGCGTATGTTAAGTGTTTTTGTATTTAAGGGTACACGTGATGTTGCCTGTAGGTTAGCTACTGAACCGGCTTTTAAACCATCAGTTTCCTGAACCTGATCCTTTTCGGGCCTTCATCGCCGAGCCGCTTGCGTTTGTTTTCTTCGTAATCAGAATATCCTCCTTCGAAATAATACACCTGCGAATCACCTTCGAAGGCCAGGATATGGGTAGCTACGCGATCGAGAAACCAGCGGTCGTGCGAGATAACAACGGCGCAGCCGGCAAAATTTTCGAGACCTTCTTCGAGGGCGCGCAGGGTGTTTACGTCAATGTCGTTGGTGGGTTCGTCGAGCAGCAGCACGTTGGCTTCCGAACGCAAAGTGAGTGCAAGGTGCAACCTGTTACGTTCGCCACCCGAAAGCACACCGGCTTTTTTGCCCTGGTCGGACCCGCCGAAATTAAACCGCGAAACATAGGCACGCGAATTAATCAGTTTGCCACCCAGCTGAATGGTCTCATTGCCTTCCGAAATTACTTCCCACACTGTTTTTTCGGGATTTATTTCGGTATGCGCCTGGTCGATATAGCCAACTTTTACGGTTTCGCCTACTATAAATTCGCCGCTGTCGGGTTTGTCGAGTCCCATAATAAGCCGGAATAGCGTTGTTTTACCGGCTCCGTTCGGACCGATAATGCCAACAATTCCCCCGGGAGGCAACTTGAAATTGAGGTTTTCGAACAGCACCTTGTCGCCGTAAGCCTTGGTTACATCTTTAACTTCAATAACCTGGTTTCCGAGGCGTGGACCATTCGGGATATAAATTTCGAGGCGTTCTTCTTTTTGTTTCACATCCTCGTTGAGCATTTTTTCGTACGAATTCAAACGGGCTTTTCCTTTCGACTGTCGTGCTTTTGGCGCCATACGTACCCATTCGAGCTCATTTTCAAGGGTTTTCCGGCGGCGACTTTCGGTTTTCTCCTCCATTTCCATCCGCTTGGTTTTCTGCTCAAGCCATTCGGTATAATTGCCTTTCCAGGGAATACCTTCGCCTCTGTCAAGTTCAAGTATCCAGCCGGCAACATTATCGAGGAAATAACGGTCGTGGGTAACCGCAATTACGGTGCCTTTATATTGCTGAAGGAAATGCTCGAGCCACTCAATAGATTCGGCATCGAGGTGGTTGGTGGGCTCATCGAGTAATAAAATATCAGGTTGCTGTAGCAACAACCTGCATAAGGCAACCCGGCGGCGTTCGCCTCCTGAGAGCACTTTTACCGGCGTGTCGCCTTCGGGGCAACGTAAGGCATCCATGGCTCTTTCGAGCTTGGTGTCCAGTTCCCAGGCATCGTGTTGTTCAATCAGGTCGGTGAGCTGCCCCTGGCGTTCGATCAGTTTGTTCATCTCGTCGTCGCTCATGGGTTCCATAAAGCGGTTATTTACCTCTTCATATTCTTTAAGCAGGTTCACCACGTCCTGAACACCTTCCTCCACAATCTGTTTCACCGTTTTGGTATCGTCGAGATGCGGCTCCTGTTCGAGCATACCCACGCTGTAACCCGGCGAAAAAACAACTTCTCCCAGGTACGATTTGTCAAGGCCTGCAATGATACGCAGCAAAGTCGATTTGCCCGATCCATTTAACCCGATGATGCCTATTTTGGCGCCATAATAAAAGGAAAGGTAAATATCCTTTAACACTTGTTTACTGGGAGGATGTATCTTACCAACACCCACCATTGAGAATATGATCTTTTTATCGTCAGCCATAATTTTTTACTCCTGTTTTTGTTTTATATATTTTTGATTTTGTGCGTATTAAAAAGTTGTTCGAGCATTGCAGCCGATTTTTCCCAGCTGAAATTTTGTTTCACAAACATGAATCCATTTGCAGCCAGGGTACTTGCTTTTGCTTCGTCCTGCAAAAGACTGATAATATGACCGGCATATTCACCGGCTGAAGTCCCGACCAGTATTTCCTGGTTTACCGCAGCTCCCAGCGCCTGGTTGGCAAGCGGCGAGGTGATGCATGGCAGCTCCATCGACATGGCTTCCAGTAATTTATTCTGAAGCCCGGTACCAATGCGCATGGGTGCGATAAAAATGCGCGATGCGGCGTAGCTTTCGCGTATATCAGGCATCCAACCCGAAACATTGATATTGCCCGATTGCAGGCTTTTTACCGATGCATGGGGGGTTGCTCCTGCAATCAGTAAGGTAGCTGTTGGTACCTTTTTAAGCACCAGGGGAAAAATGTCTTTCGCTATAAAATGGGCTGCATCAATATTCGGTGGGTAGCCCATATTGCCGGTAAAAACGATATCGAACTTTTTAGGCCTCATCAACGGTTTGAAGAAGTCGTGGTCAACCCCGTTGGGAATAATAACAACTTCATTGCGGTCGGGGTGGGAGAGTAGTTCGCGGTCGGGGACCGAAATAATGCATTTGTGATCGAACTTGCCGAAAATGGATTGCTCATAGTTGAGTAAGCGCCTGTATTCGAGCAATAAAAAAGGGCTTTTCCAGAATGGGGCTGTCTCAGCCTGCCGTTTGGCCCCCATCGAGAAAATATCCTGGTAATCGAGGGTTTTGGGGATGGGCTGATCTTTCACATATTCCGATACCCTGATCAACTGGCAGAAAATATGATCCGGTTTATGTTGTTGTATGAGCTTTGAAATTTCAGCCTGTGCGCTGCTGCGATAAAAATAACCTACCTGCAAGGGATTCCCGTTTACAAAGGCCTTCAGCAAATTCCATATCATCCCCGCGTGTTTTATCGGGATGATGTGTACCTCACTGCAAATACGGCTTAGTATTGTTAATGCTTCGGGATGTACGGGGCTGTCGCTGAGCGCGCAAAGTATAATTTCGTGATTCTGTGCCAGGCACCGGATATGATGATATGCCCTTAGCTTATCGCCTTTTTCGATGGGATAGGGTACACGCGAAAGCAGAACAAATATTTTCATAACCGCACCGGGCCTCTTTATTTTGAAGTGAAAAATGCTGCCAGCAAAATATAATCTGAGTTTAAACTGAAATGCCTGTATTTACTTTTTTTTCAGCAATTCAGCATAAAAAGCCGTTAATTTCTGCATGAGTTTGGTGTTATCGTGTTCCTTGCCAATGAGGGCGCGGGCATTTTTACCCAGGTTGTCGCGCAACACCTTATCTGTGCATAACCTTACAATAGCATCCGAAAAGGATTTTGCATCCTTGGCAATAAGCAGGTGTTGCCCGTTTTCGTAGTTTATGCCTTCGGCACCAATAACAGTTGTTACTATTGCTTTGCCTGCAGCCATGGCTTCAACTATTTTTATCCTGATGCCGCTTCCCGAAAACAGTGGAACTACCATAATTGAAAAGCGCTGCATGTATTCCCATACATCGGGCACTTCTCCATCAACCTTAATGCGCGGAACCGACAGGTTTTTCAGCCACTCGGGCATATAGCGGCCTGCCAGGTGCAGCTCAATATCCGGAAGCCGTTGCGATACGCTTGGCCATACTTCGTTTATCAGCCAGCGGATGCTTTCCTCGTTCGGGAACCAGTTCATGCTCCCAATATGAAATAATGAAGGCTCCTCCGGTTGCACCGGGGTTTCAGGTAAAGTATCGAGGTTAATCCCGAAGGGGATGGAAATTATATTCGTGCTGTGCGAAAGCCTGTCGAAATTGCGGGCATCAACAGGGGTAATGGCAACAATGCCATCAATTTTATCGAGGGTGCTTATTTCGAAACGGCGGAGCGATTTATACAGGTGATTCATATAAATGCGCTTGAACGGATTTGCGCAGTTTTCGGCCACCCGCTGCCAGATTTTATGTTCAATATTATGCGCCCGAAGTACAACCGCTGCTTTCGAATTTTTACGGATCACATCCAGGTAGGTGGCCATTTGCAGCGTTTCCAGCTGGATAATATCGAAGGTATCATTCCGCAGGATTGCTGTTATCTTTTGGGCCATCGGTTTGGTGTGAAACCTGGTAATGTGGTACGATTGTGCGGTGATAAAATGATACAATGCCCCGGCATAGGTAAGTGTAAGGTCTATGTCGACAAACTCAATTTGCGTGTTTTGCACCAGGTCATCAGGCATGGTATTGGGGTCGACATGGTATTTATTGGTATTGGCCGCCAATACCTTCACGCTGTGACCGGCCTGCAGCAATCCACTGATCATGGCATACATGGCAATAGGACCACCTTCGTGTTTGGGCCATGGCGATTTATTGCAAAGTATCAGAATTTTCATTTCGGAATTATTTCTTTTTCTTTATTTTATTGACTACAGACTTGAAAAACAACCTGTAGCTCTCGGCATCCATAATGTTTGAATCGGTGGCAGCCAGGTAAGCCAGGAAAATCCCGACAGGCAGGAAAATCATGGTCGACATCCACATGCCTTTCCAGGGGTCAGTTACTGCCGAACGGACTGATTTTTCGCCTGTGAAGGATATCACGTGATAAGCTACAAACAACAATACTGATATTACCAGGGGCATTCCCAGACCGCCTTTGCGGATGATGGCTCCCAACGGGGCCCCGATCAGGAATAAGGCAAAACAGGCAAACGACAGCGTGAATTTACGGTGCCATTCAATATCATATCGGGCTTTTAACTCTACTTTTTCTTTTAAAACCTGGCGGTTGTATTCAAATGAGCCTTTGGCATTACGCGACATGCCCAGGGCATAAGAGGCAATTTTTTTCTGGTCCGAAGCGCTCAGATCATCAAACGACTTTATGTTTTTCCCCGGCGGAAGTTTTTCCAGTAAACTGTCGGTAAGTCTTATTTTTGAAAAATTGGTATAATAACTCAGCATCGACCCCCTCAGTTCCGTAACCCGCTGGTTTACTTCTTTCCCTAAGGAATCCGACGAATATGCCAGCTGCTTTACATTCAGCATATAATAGGCATTTTTAAAGAAATCATCGTCGGAACGGGTCATCTTAAACTGCGAAAGGTCGAATTTTATTACCTCGCTCGTAAATGAGGTTCGTTGGAAAGGGTTACGCTGGTTCTGCCCACGTGTACCAGCTTCTTCGTAATTAGTGCCGTTGTACAAAGTGAGCAAAAGATAATTGCCATCAGCGGTTTGCTGCATACGGCCCGAATCGGCCAAAACCAGTTTGTTGTTACCCTGCACCTGGGTGTGATCATAAATCATCACCTTGCGGATTGTGGTTCCATCCGGTTCTTTTTTTGCTATGCGGATCACATAACCCTGCAGGCCTGAGTAAAAAATGCCTTCACGTATGTTGAGCGATAACTTTTTCTGGCGCACATCGTACAGTGTCGACCGGAATTTCAGGTTGGCATATGGGAAAATAATATTTGAGTAGTAAAACGCGCCAACGCTTATTAATAAAGAGAAAAGCCCCAGGGGCATCATTATTTTGCGAAGCGATATGCCGGCTGCTTTCATGGCTACCAGTTCGTAACGTTCACCAAGGTTTCCGAAAGTCATCAGCGATGCAAGCAATATCGAAATTGGCAATGCCATCGGCACAAATGTGAAAGAGGCATAAAACATGAGTTGGAATATAATATTCCATTCCAGTCCTTTGCCAACCAGTTCGTCAACATAACGCCAGAGGAATTGCATCAGCAAAACAAATACTACAATAAAAAATGTTGCCAACGCAGGTCCTACATACGAACGCAGAATAAGCAAATAGAGTCTTTTCACAGGTGGTTTTTTTGCAGCCTGCAAAGGTAATATTAAAAGTGAATGCTTTATATAATTCAATAATTTGTTGGTGCGAATAATTAGGTATTTATTCATCCTTGCTCCCGCAGAATTCCTTGCAGGGAGAAACATAGCTGCAACTTTTCTTTACCTTTGCACACGTAATGCACATTTAATTTAACATGGAGTACCGTCTGATACCTGTAACTGACAAACGCACACGGAAGCAATTTCACGATGTGATGCGGAGTATTTACAAAAACGATATCAATTTTATCTGCCCGCCCGATAAGGTGATCGAAGGAATTTTTACACCAGGCGAAAACGTTTTTTTTAATCATGGCGAGGCCACACGCTGGATTTTGCTGGATCAGAATAACAAACTGGCAGGCAGGGTGGCCGCGTTTATTAACCGTAAAAAAGCATATACTTTCCAGGTTCCTACCGGTGGGATGGGTTTTTTTGAATGTGTAAATGATTACAAAGCTGCCGAAATCCTGTTCGAAAACTGTCGTACCTGGCTGGCCGAAAAAGGCATGGAAGCCATGGACGGACCCATTAATTTCGGCGAAAACGATAATTTCTGGGGACTACTGGTAGAGGGATTCATGCCACAGTCCTTTGGCATGAACTATAATCCGCCATATTACAAAACTTTTTTCGAGCGTTATGGTTTCACCTTGTACTTTGAGCAGGTAACCAACATGCTCGATTTAACAAAGCCTTTTCCCGAAAGGTTCTGGAAAATTGCTGACTGGGTGCGTCAGAAACCCGATTATAACTTCAGGCACTTCTCGTACAAAGAATCTGAGAAATTTATTGCCGACTTCATGGAGATTTATAATGATGCATGGCAGTTTCACGAAAACTTTACCCCAACAGATCCGCAAGCCATCCGGCTGATGCTCGCTGAATTAAAATCACTGCTGGTGCCTGAGTTTGTTTGGTTTGCTTACCATGGCGACGAACCCATAGCCTTTGAACTCATGCTTCCGGATATTAACCAGCTGTTCAGGTATTTTAACGGCAAAATTAACTTATGGGGAAAACTGAAAGTCGCACTTAAAGGTAAAAAACACATTTTTACCCGCACCCGGATTGTGATTATGGGTATTAAGCCAAAGTTTCAGAAATCGGGTATCGAATCGGCATTGTTCTGGCATATGAATTCGGTGATGCAGAAAAATCCGCAATACACAGAAGTAGAGCTTTCATGGGTGGGCGACTTCAATCCAAAGATGCGCATGCTGCATGAAGCTGTAGGCGGCAAATTCTCAAAACGACATATAACCTATCGCAAGTATTTTAAGGAAATCGGGGGCGAAGGCCGGTCAACCATTATACCGGTAAATACCCGCGAAAAAGTGATACACAGCGAAAAAGGCTGAAATGTGGATTATTCCTGACTGAAAACGCCTTACATATGCCGCTTTTTATATCTTTGCAGTCTTAAAAAGACGAAATGCTCCTGGCTGAAATCAAATACCTTGTACTAAAGGATATAAAACTGGAATTCAAACAGCGATATGCCATTAACGGGATATTGCTGTATGTGGTTTCGACCATATTTGTGAGTTACCTGTCCTTTGCCCGCATTGTTGATTCTGCAACCTGGAACAGCCTTTTCTGGATCATCATGTTGTTTGCAGCAGTGAATGCGGTATCCAAGAGCTTTGTGCAGGAAAGTACCTCGCGACAACTTTATTACTACACCATTACCAGCCCGCAGGCCATCATCCTTTCGAAGATGATTTACAACTTTATGCTCATGGGGGTGCTCTCCCTGCTGTGCCTGCTGGTGTTTACCGGACTGATGGGCGGTTTTGTGGTAAACTATCCGTTGTTCATCAGCGCTTTGTTGCTGGGTAGTTTTGGCTTTGCCTCGGCACTCACCATGATTGCTGCCATTGCCTCACGTACCAACAATAATTTTGCCCTTATGGCCATACTCAGTTTTCCGGTGGTAATGCCTTTGCTGCTTACGCTCATGAAAGTGTCGTCGGCCGCATTAAGCGTTGGCACACTTTCGGGAAACATGAAATACCTGGCTGCATTACTGATGCTGAATGTAATTGTTGTAGCCTTGTCGTATGTTTTGTTCCCATACCTGTGGCGCGAATAGTTTCTGATAATTAAGTAAATGTAGTCTGTGTTGTCCGGATTTTAGCCGGATTAAGAATTTGAATAAAAAAAGAGAATAACATACATGGATAATTTTTTTAAAAACAATTGGTGGAAATTACTGGGCATTGGCCTGATCCTGTACAGCATCATTGCCGGATTCCTCATTCGTATACCCGAATTGCCCATTATCAGGGAATCCATACGTAACTTGTTTTTCCATGTGGTGATGTGGTTTTCGATGATGGTGATGTTTGGTACTTCGCTGGTTCGCAGCTTAAGGTACCTCTCTACCTTCGAAATAAAACACGATGTATATGCCATTCAATCGGTTAATGTTGGCCTGTTTTTTGGTATCATGGGCATTGTTACCGGTATGGAATGGGCCAATTTTACCTGGGGCACCCCCTGGACCAACGATCCGCAACTAAATGGTGCGGCTATTACCATACTGGCATATTTTGCTTACCTGGTACTGAGGCGTTCCATCGACGAAGAAAATAAAAGAGCCCGTATCGCGGCTGTTTATAATGTTTTTGCCTTTGTGATGCTTATTGTTTTTATCGGCATACTGCCACGGTTGGCTCAAGGCTCATTGCACCCAGGCAAAGGCGGCAGCCCCATGACAGTTACAAACCTCGACTTTACCATGCGCCTGGTATTTTACCCTGCCATAGCTGGGTGGATCATCATTGGTTACTGGCTTACCGGTATCAGGGTGAAAATGGCCAACATCAGGCTGCATCTCGATAACCCGGAATAGACGTTGTATTTTAACAACACACCCCAAACTTTAGAAACTGAATCTTGTTTAATTAATGTATAGCATACCATGGAAGAAACTAAAATATTTGTTGTAATAACTGTGCTTTCAACCGTACTCATTGGCCTGGCAGTATATCTTTTCTGGCTCGACAGGCGTGTGACCAAAATGGAAAAGGAAATTAACAACTCAAAAAAACAATCATGAAGAAGACCCATATATTTATCCTGGTATTTGTTGTGGCGGCCGTTGGGGTTATTATAAGCCTTTTTGCCAACACAAGTACTTATACCGATTTCTCGGCAGCAGTTGCTAATCCTGGTAAAGAATTCCATGTAATTGGCAAGCTGGTGAAAGAAAAGCCTATTGTTTACGATACAAAAGTGGATGCCAATAAATTTACATTTTATATGACCGACCAAAAAGGAGCGGAGCGATTGGTTACTTATAAAGGCGCCAAACCCCAGGATTTTGAAAAATCGGAGCAGGTGGTTGTGATTGGTAAAATAGTGGATGATAAATTTGAGGCGAGCAGCCTGTTGTTGAAATGCCCGTCGAAATACAACGAGGATAAGAAACCGGATTCTTTTGGCGACAAGAGTTTCGGGGCTGCCGAAACCCCGGCAAAATAACATAGTAAGAAGGCTTCAGGGCCTTCTTTTTTTTGTGGCTCTTTCCATGAAAAATCAAAGTCGCTAAATTTATTTCAAGTCAAATAATCGAAACCGATTTGAAGCCAACGTTAAAAGTTAATTTTTGTAGTTTCGTTGTTGCTTTCAATTAGTCTGTCATTAAAATTACCACCAATGTCGTACCCTCATTTACAGGCGTTTATTCATAAGCTCGAAAAATCCGGAGAGTTAATCCGGATCAGCGATTTTGTTTCACCACATCTGCAGGTTACCGAGATCGCCGACCGCCTGATTAAAAACAATGGAAAAGCATTGCTTTTTGAAAACAACGGTACAAAATTTCCATTGCTGATCAATGCCATGGGCAGCGAAAACCGGATGTGTATGGCGCTTGGAGTTGAAACACTCGATGATACAGCCAAGCAGATCGAAGCATTGATGGGTGGATTAATGACGCCGCGCGAATCGTTGTTCAGTAAACTGGCATTGCTGCCTACCCTGGCCGAAGTTGCCGCCTTTATGCCTGGCCATCGCAAAGGTAAAGGTGCCTGCCAGGAAGTTGTTATGGAAAAGCCCGACCTTACGCAACTGCCGGTATTAACTTGCTGGCCTTTCGACGGAGGGCCCTTTATTACACTTCCTGTAGTGCATACCATGCATCCCGAAACCGGAATGCGAAACGTAGGCATGTACCGGATGCAGGTGTTCGGCCCCGATAAAACCGGGATGCACTGGCACCTGCACAAAAATTCGGCCACGCATTACCGCGAATACAAAAAGCTGGGTCGGAGAATGCCCGTGGCTGTTACGCTGGGCGGCGATCCGGCATATACCTATTGTGCTACCGCGCCATTGCCCGAAAATATTGACGAATACCTGCTTGCCGGCTTTTTGCGCAAAAAGAAAGTAGAGCTTGTGAAATGCCTCACTTCGGATATTGAAGTTCCTGCTGATGCGGATTTTGTAATCGAAGGGTACGTAGACCCTGCCGAAGAGCTGATTTTAGAAGGGCCTTTCGGCGATCATACCGGGTTTTATTCGCTTGCCGATTACTACCCTGTTTTTCATATTACCTGCATTACACATCGCAAGGATGCCGTGTATCCTACTACCATTGTTGGTATTCCGCCCCAGGAAGATAAATGGCTGGGCAAAGCCACGGAGCGTATCTTCCTCCCGCTCATCAAGCTAAGCATGCTCCCCGAAATGGTCGACATGGTGATGCCCGACGAGGGTGTGTTTCACAACATTGTGTTGGTTAAAATACGCAAAACATACCCCGGGCAGGCGCAAAAAGTAATGAACGCACTGTGGGGCGCAGGTCAAATGATGTTTAATAAAATACTGGTAGTAACTGATACCGACATCGACCTGTCGGATAGCCGGGCCGTTACCAGGCTGATTTGCAGTATGGCTCACCCGGTTGAAGACGTGATTTTTAACCGGGGCCCGGTTGATATACTCGATCATTCGAGCAGTCGCTTCGCCCTGGGCAGCAAACTTGGAATTGACGCTACCGTTAAGCTGGCCGGGGAAAAAGTTTATGACGAAAATCAGGGTGATGGCTTTAATCATAGCCACCCGGCCCTGGCTGATCTTGCTATAAATACGGCTTTGATAGATGAAAAATTACCGGTTCTCATTATCGGTATCGATAAATCACTGGTAAACCAGAGAGCGCTTCATCAGCAACTTTTCGAAAAAGGAGCTTTGCAGGGAGTAAACTGGGTGGTGTATGTTGATCCCGAAGCGGTAAATATCCGGTTGCAGGATATTACCTGGCTGGTTGCCAATAATATTGATCCGTTGCGTGATTGCTTTTATGCCAAAGCAAACCTCAACACCGATGTGCCACCAATGGCGATTGACGGAAGCAGGAAATCTCTTTCTGCTGACGGTTTCCACAGGCTATGGCCCAATGTGCTGGCAATGGATGATGAAACCATTCGCCAGGTAGATGAACTGTGGGGTAAATTGGGTTTGGGTGAGTTTATTCCATCACCCTCGCTTAATTATAAAGGATTGGTTAAAAATGAAGGTGCGGTCGCAAAAGGATAAGGCTGGAATTTATGACCGGTTTTGATTTATAATTTTCCATCGCCAGCCTGAAATTTAACTTGCTGATAACAAGTGTTTTATTTTGGTAAAACAGCTAAGAATTTTTCATGGAAATGATTTAATTTTTAGACTTGTAAAGGTGGATATTATAATTTTTCAGCTTCCTTGGTTGTTGGATTATAATATTTATCTTTGCTCCGTATTTTACTTAAAAACAATTTAAAATCAATAATTTTATGCTTAACGAAATCCTTAAAGATTTAACCTCAGCCAAAGCTATCGAGCTGGAAGACAAGTATGGTGCGCAC
>CAYNVK010000053.1:0-12627 GCA_964400395.1 uncultured Lentimicrobiaceae bacterium
GAATAAGGGGCCATCCTGAGGTGTAATCACCGGCTGATGCGGCGACACAATTGACGGAACCCAGAGCGCAGCCAGCAGTAAAGTAAAAATGATAAACTGAATAAATGTCCCTGATTTAGAAATCCACCTGAGCATGCGTGTAAAAATTGAGAATTAAATTAAACCAGGTCTTTGCCGATATCGCGACGGAAATATGAGTTCCCGAAACTGATTTTCGAAGCGGATTCGATGGAGGTTGATATTGCAGTTTTTATATCCCCGGCCAGTGTGGTTACAGCAATCACCCTTCCGCCGGCAGTAATTATATCACCATCTTTAAAGTCGGTGCCGGCATGGAACACCAGGCTTTTATCAATTTTTTCGAAGCCCGAAATAATTTTTCCTTTGGTGTAGTCACCGGGGTATCCACCCGAGACAAGCATAACGCAGGCCGCTGTCCGTGGATCAGTTTCGAGTTTTATTTCGTTGAGTTTTCCCTGCACCGTATGCAAAAATATATCTAACAGGTCCGATTTTATGCGGGGCATCAGCGACTCAGTTTCAGGATCGCCTAACCGGACATTGTATTCAATTACAAAGGGATCGCCTTTTACATTCATCAGCCCGAAAAACAGGAAACCCTGGTAAGGAATGCCGTCTTTTTGCAGGCCTTCGACCGTGGGTTTAATAACGCGGTCTTCAACCTTTTGCATAAATTCCTTTCCGGCAAAAGGAACCGGTGAAATGGAACCCATACCGCCCGTGTTCAGGCCGGTATCGCCTTCGCCAATGCGCTTATAGTCTTTGGCTTCGGGCAATACCAGGTACTGATGGCCGTTGGTGAGGGCGAATGCCGATAGTTCTATTCCGTCGAGGAATTCTTCAATAACTACCCGCTCCGATGCTTTTCCGAATTTTTGCCCGGCAAGCATTTCGGTGAGTTCTTTTTCGGCTTCGTCAAGGTTATTGCAGATTACGACGCCTTTACCAGCAGCAAGTCCGTCGGCTTTAAGCACATAGGGCGGATTTAACGTCTGCAAAAATGCAATTCCTTCTGCCAGTGTGTTCCGGGTAAAAGTCTGGTAAGCACCCGTCGGGATTCCATGCCTGATCATAAATTGTTTGGCAAAATCCTTGCTGCCTTCCAGCTCGGCACCTAACTTTTGTGGACCAATTACCGGAATATCTTTTAAGTCTTTATCAGCCAGGAAGTAATCGTGGATGCCCCGAACCAGCGGCTCTTCCGGCCCAACCACCACCAACTGAATGTGGTTTTCCAATACAAATGTTTTAACTGCTTCAAAATCGTTGCCATGAATGGCCACATTGGTTCCAACTTCTGCTGTTCCGGCATTTCCGGGAGCAATAAATAAGTGGTTCAGTAGCTGGCTTTGCGAAAGTTTCCAGGCTATCGCATGTTCGCGGCCACCACTGCCAATCAGAAGTACATTATATTTTGACATGCTAAATTTCTGTTTTTGAGGTGTTTCAGGGGGTGTATTTGAGTATTGGGAGATGTTTGAGAGGGGTTGGTGGATAATTGGTCATTCGGTGGACATTCGGTGGTTATTTGGTGGTTATTAGGTAGTCATTGGATGGTCATTTGGTGGTTACTGGTGGTTATTCGGTGGTTATGGGGTTATTCGGTGATTAGTTTTCATCCAAAAAAACATGAAGGTATCAATACAGACCTAAATATCAACCTTTAACCTTTAACCTTTAACCTTTATCCTTTAACCTTTATCCTTAACCCTTACAACTTATACCTTAAACCTTATTCCTTTTTTTCTCAACACTCCAAAGCCCCGATGAGTTCCTTCACATCGTTAATACCATGGCGGTTGCAGTATGCTTCAATTCCATCTATAATTTTAATGCATACCTGCGGATCGATAAAGTTTGCGGTTCCAACCTGAATGGCGGTTGCCCCGGCAAGTAAAAACTCAATGGCATCGGTGGCATTGCTGATGCCTCCCAGGCCAATGACCGGAATTTTTACTGCTTTCGATACCTGCCATACCATGCGTAAGGCAATGGGTTTGATGGCCGGGCCCGAAAGTCCGCCGGTGATGGTCGAAAGAACAGGTTTTCGCTTTTCGGCATCAATAGCCATGCCCAGCAAGGTGTTGATCACCGAAACTGAGTCAGCGCCTTCATCTTCAACGGCTTTAGCGATTTCAGCAATGTTGGTAACGTTTGGCGACAGTTTTACGATCATGGTTTTATCGTAAACACTCCGAACGGCCTTGGTTACCGAAGCCGCCATAGGGCAGGAGGTGCCAAATGCCATTCCCCCTTCTTTTACATTGGGGCACGAAATATTGAGTTCGATACCTGAAACTTTTTCGAGCGGATTCAGCTTTTCGGCAACTTCCATATATCCCTCAACCGTTGAGTCCGATACATTTACAATAATATGGGTGTTGTAATGCTCAATTTTAGGGTATATGGTGTTGATAAAATAGTCGACGCCCTTGTTCTGTAACCCTACCGAATTCAGCATTCCCGATGGTGTTTCGGCCATACGAGGGTACCGGTTGCCATCGCGGTTTTTGGAGGTGCAGGCTTTGGTAAGTATTCCGCCAAGCCTGTTCACATCAATAAAATCGTCGAACTCCGGGCCATAGCCAAAAGTACCCGAAGCTGACATTACCGGGTTTTTAAGCAGCAGTTTATGAACGTTTACAGATAGATCGGGCATAGTTATTTGCGATTTCGGATTTGCGATTTCGGAATTATTTTCGTCCGTATCGATATTATTTAAGCATTCGGGTATCAAAAACAGGGCCTTCCATGCAGGTAGTTTTGTTGCCTTCAATGGTTTCGACCACGCAGCATAAACACGCGCCTATTCCGCAGGCCATGGTGTTTTCGAGCGATATCTCGCATGCAATATCATGCGTTGCAGCTAAACGGCCAACGGCTTTCATCATGGGATCGGGTCCGCAGGCATATATAGCCGAGTATGTTTTAATCCCTTCAGCAAACAGGCTGTGCTGTGTAACCATGCCTTTTTCCCCGGCCGAGCCATCATCGGTAGTAATAAATACTTTCCCGAAAGATTCGTATTTTTCAGGTTCAATAATGTCAGCAGCTGTGCGTCCGCCTATGAGTACATCGGGTTTATAGCCTTTGGAATGCAGTAGTTTTGCCAGCATCAGCATAGGTGCAATCCCAACTCCGCCACCCACCAGCAAAGCTTTTTCGCCAGCCGGCATGCTGAACGAATTTCCCAGCGGGTAAACCAGGTTAAGCACATCACCTTCAATGAGTTTCGAAAGCGCGGCGGTTCCATCGCCAACTTTTTTTATGAGCAACGAGAGCTCGTTTTTCTCATAATCGGCATCGTAAATGGAAAATGGACGGCGCAGGTAAGTAGTTGTTGAATTGCTGACCAGCACTTCGGCAAACTGACCAGGCAAAATGTCGGGTAACGAAACCGGGCATTTAAGGTAAATGGCAAAGTAATCGTCGGTAATGTGGTGGTTGCGTGTAACCACAAAATCATGGATAAATTTCTTCATCGGGAGGCAAATCTACAGGCGAAAATACGTAAAAAAAGTCCGTCATTGGTATGAATCGGACTTGATGTTGGTTTTATTCAGCGCTTTGGCCGTTTTCTCCAGGCGAGTCGGTTTCGGGTTCAACTTCTTCGGCAGGTGCGGTAAAGTCGGTTATGCCATTGGCAATAAGCAGGTTATACCATTGCGAGAGTTTTCGTATGTGTGAAGTGTAAACGCGTTCGCGGTCATATTCCGGTAAAACCGATTCGAAAAATGATTTCAGCATGCGATCGTCGGCTTTCACATCGGGAGCAGGCTGGTCGCCGTTTTTCTCGCGTATGAGCCTGAATACTTCGCGAAGAGGTATATCTTCGTTGGTGGTAAAAATGCTTATTTCACCCAATGAACTAATTTTATCGCTGGCGAAAGCCTGTATGCGTTTGCCATCAATAAGCGATTCAATGATAACTCCGGTCTTAGTCTGTGCAATTGTTTTAAAAAGCCCTGGCTTTCCCGAAACAGATAAAATTTCTTTCAGATCCATAGAATGTCCTTAATTTTTGTGCAAAATTACTTAAAACAATCTGTTTTTACTACACTGTTTTACAATCGCACAAAATTTAACACTTCTTACATTTCGAAGCGGCCGGTATAATTTGCAGGGGTTATTTTGCTGAGTTCTTCCTTTATTTTGGCAGGCACATTCAGCTTATCAATAAAATTACTGATAGCCTTATGGTCGATATGCGTGTTGGTGCGTGTCAGCTCTTTTAAAGTTTCGTATGGTTTCGGAAATCCTTCGCGCCTCAGTATGGTTTGGATGGCCTCAGCCACCACTGCCCAGTTATTTTCGAGGTCGGCATGTATTTTATCCTCGTTCAGTATCAGTTTATCCAGACCTTTGATAAGCGATTTGATTGAAATTAAGGTATGGGCAAATGGCACACCAATGTTGCGGCTCACCGTTGAATCAGTTAAATCGCGTTGTAACCTTGATAGCGGAAGTTTAGCCGATAAGTGCTCGAACAATGCATTTGCAATACCCAGGTTTCCTTCGGCATTCTCGAAATCAATCGGGTTTACTTTGTGCGGCATTGCCGATGATCCTACTTCGCCTGCTTTTATTTTTTGCTTGAAATAGTCCATCGAAATATAGCTCCACATATCGCGGCTCAGATCAACAAGAATGGTGTTGATGCGCTTCATGTTATCGAAAAGCGCGGCCTGGTTATCGTAGTGCTCTATTTGTGTGGTATGCTGCAAACGTTCGAGCAACAGGTTGTTTTTTACAAAATCGTTACCAAACTCTGTCCAGTTTATGTCAGGATAAGCTACGTAATGCGCATTGAAATTACCGGTTGCACCACCAAATTTTGCTGAGAAGGGGATGGTTTTGAGCAATTTCAGCTGCTGTTTAAGCCTTTCGGCGAAAACATAAATTTCTTTGCCGAGTATAGTGGGCGAGGCAGGCTGTCCGTGGGTGCGTGCGAGCATCGAAACGTTTTTCCATTCCTTGGCGCGGCGGGTAAGTTTTTGAAGCAGATCCTCGTAAATGGGTATAATTACTTCGTCAACAGCCAGTTTCAGTGCATAAGGACCTGCAGTATTGTTGATGTCCTGCGAGGTAAGTCCAAAATGGATGAATTCCTTGTATTTGCTGAGTCCCATTTTATCGAACCTCTTTTTGAGGTAGTACTCCACAGCTTTCACATCGTGGTTGGTAGTGGCTTCAATTTCCTTAACATCCTGGGCGTCGTTAAAGGTAAAATCGCGACAAAGTTCGCGCAGTTCCGATATTTTTTTACGTTCAATTCCCTTTAGTTGCGGAAGTGGAATTTCGCACAGGGCAATAAAATATTCAACTTCAACATACACCCGGTAATTGATGAGGGCTGCTTCGCTGAAATAATATGAGAGACGCTCAACCTGCTTGCGGTAACGTCCGTCAACAGGCGATATGGCATTAATCATTGTAAGATCCATAACATTAAGGAATAAAGATTCACTGGTCAAAAGTATGAAAGCCTTTGAATGAATTGCAAGTTTTTGAAAAATTTATATTTTTTTACGTAAAATGCGGATTCTATTCCATGCTATCCATGAGAATGTTCAATCCATATGATTGATCTTCTTTAATATATCCGTTATTCGTGGGTTTAATTGTGTTGTAGCATACCACAAACGGGTTACTTGCAACCCTAACCCCCAACATCCTACAGCCTAATCCCCTACAGCCTAAACCCTAAACCCCTACAGCCTAAATCCCTACAGCCTACAGCCTAATCCCCTACAGCCTAACCCCCTACATCCTAACCCCCTACATCCTAAACCCCCACAGCCTAAACCCTACAGCCTAACAGCCTACCAGGTTCACAAACGGGTCGCCTTCAATCCGCCTGATTAAAACCCAAGTGTTTCGTTAACAATAAATACCGAAAAATCCATCATCGGCGGTTTGCGACGGGTAGTCACATAAATATTGCATCCGCGGGTAGGCAGGTTACAATTCATACAAATACCTGTTTTGGTGCAGGGATTTGGCCGGTTAAGACGCTTAAAGTTGATAGGTGCTGCAACGGTTCGTATCCGCTCCCACGCGGCTTCTTCGTTAGCTACCAGTTTATTAACACCGGCTACCACAATTACCCTTCGCGGTCCAAAGGCCATGGCTGCAACCCGGTTTCCATGCCCGTCGAGGTTAAACAGTTCGCCCTGCAGCGAAATAGCATTGCTGCTGCAGATAAATACATCGCAGATTTGCTGGCGACGCATTACTTCCATTTTTTCTGCATCACTTAACCCGGCTGCATTATGATCGAGGATTTCGGCCCCGGCAGCAGCTACCCGCTGTTGAAGCTCAAGCTGTTTTGCCGTTTGCGATCCGCCAAAAGCTACCTGTATGCCGGGCTTTATAAATTGCAGAACAGCATCTGCCGCATTTTCACGGGTTTCGAAAAAAGCAGCATCGAAACGGTTCCGGCGCAGGGCTTCAACGGTCTTTAACCCAAGCGTGTTTCCATGCCAGGTATTCATTTCATGTACAAAGGAGTCGGTGGTATTTTCGGAAGGACTCATTACTAAATTTCTTTTACCGGGCAAAGTTATAATAAGTATCGGAATCAGAATACAGTGATAACTTTTTACCTTTTATAACCCGGTTTATCCGATCCTTAAGCAGTCCTTACAATGCTTAGTTATACATAGTTGTCAACCCGGTGAAATCATTCCAGTGTATTTTCCTGTAGTTCATCTCAATTTCGAAAAGCACATCACGGGTATAATCAAGGTTGGCAACGGATGAGCCGGAAAAACTGATCGCCGGATCAATATCTGAAATAAGCGCTGGAAATTGTTTACGGTAGAGCCGTAAAAGTTCACGCAGTGCATTTTCACTCACTTGTTCGTCGGGTGGCTGGCTTTCTTTCAGGAACTGCAGGATTCGAAGTCCATCCAGTTTTTCGTGGCAGGCCCTGGTAAAGTGATCCCTGGTTTTAAAATTGTTGCGCAGGCTGTTCCACGGTAATTCCCCGAATTTGCGGATTAAAAACGGATCAAGCGGGGTTTCGGTATTCCGTAAATAAAGAGCCGGGAATAGTTTGTATGTTTCCGAAACCATATTGAAAAGGTCGTGGTGATAAACCGGGTAACTGTTCCAGTCGCCAGCAATTCCTTTTATTAATGCCGGCCCCGTGCCAAAAAACACCCTGTCGGAGAGCCTGGCAGCCGGGTATACGATTTCCGAATTCCAGTGGAGCAAACGACCTGTTTTTACAATTTTCTGCAAAAAATAGAAATCTTCGCCACTTAATTTGGGGGTCATACCGCCAACGGCTCTGTATGCCCAAACCGGCATGGCAATAGCCGAACCCAGCGCCGTAAAACAGTATGGGCTCCTGATCCGCCACATGTTAATGGCAAAGGCGCGCATATAAATTTCGTAACGAAGCATGGCCCGGTCCAGTTCTTCGTTATAGGTAAGCCGGTGATAATATGGAATTGAAATAGCCGATGCTGCTGGATTAATCCGGAGGTTCTCAGCAACCGAAGCAATATACTCGTTACCTAATACCGTATCGGCATCCATACTGATGATAATGTCGTGGGGCTGGGCAGCTTTCGAAACAGAATCCATCAGGAATTTTCGTGCTACCCCAATACCGTGGCTTTTCGGGGGCCATCCCTGGCCTGGCGATGAACGATCAATAATTTCAATTCTAGGATCCTCCAGCGACTTCAGGTAACCGATGGTGAGCTGATTCTCTTCGCAAACCGCAATATGTTCCGGGTCATGCCACCAGCTGTCCGGTTGATTGACACAGACTATTAACCGGAATTGTTTTTCTGACTGGCTCATGATAGCCCTTATCAGCAGCGGCAACCGCTCCATTTCATTCATTACTGGCAGGGCAATATATATCATCAGGCGGGTAAAATCAATTGAGATTATATGTAAGGTTGCGCATATTTTGTGAAAAAGTCTGCAAAACAGTTTTCAAAAGTAATTGTTTTGTTTGAGATATAAATCCTGATATGGAAAGTAATGATGTTCTCGACAGGCTTCCGCGCCACCTGCTCAACCTGGTGATTGACCAGCCCTACAATCAGTATACAGCGCAGGATCATGCCGTGTGGCGATATGTAATGAGGCAGAATGTCAGGCATTTACCTGCTGTGGCACATCATTCGTACCTGGATGGGTTAATACGTACCGGGATCAGCATCGACCGTATTCCGCAAATGTACGGGATGAACCGGATTTTGAAAGAAATTGGCTGGGCTGCCGTTGCCGTTGATGGCTTTATTCCACCGGCAGCCTTTATGGAATTTCAGGCGTATCATGTGCTGGTGATTGCTGCCGACATCAGGCCAGTGGACCAGGTGTTGTACACGCCGGCTCCTGATATTATACACGAGGCGGCCGGGCATGCTCCCATTATTGCTGATGGCGAATATGCCGCTTATCTCAGCGATTTCGGGAGGGCCGGATCGCGTGCATTTTCGTCAGTGTACGACCGGCAGTTGTACGAAGCCATTCGTCATCTTTCCATTCTGAAAGCTGATCCATACACTCCTTTTCACGCCATTGAGGCGGCCGAAGCCATGCTCGACAAATTATCGACACTGCAAAATGAGCCCTCCGAAATGGCCCTGTTGCGCAACCTGCATTGGTGGACGGTGGAGTATGGACTCATTGGATCCATCACGAATCCAAGGATTTACGGGGCTGGCTTGCTCTCTTCCATCGGCGAAAGCCATAATTGCCTGAAACCTCAGGTGAAAAAAATCCCATATTCGCTGGAGGCAAAAAACTTTTCGTTCGATATTACCCGGCAGCAGCCGCAGCTGTTTGTAACGCCCGATTTCAGGCACCTGAAAACCGTACTGGATGAATACCAGGAAACTATGGCACTGCGCAGGGGCGGGCTCCCGGGGCTTAAAAAAGCGTTGAACTCGGGCTCAGTTTGCACCGTGGTTTACAGCTCCGGTTTACAGGTTTCGGGCAGATTAACCCGCGTGCTTGATGATGGGAATGAACCTGTGTATATCGGTTTCGAAGGACCTTCGATGCTTGCTCACAATGATCGACAACTCGACGGACATGGCGTTACTTATCACAAGGATGGATTTGGTTCGCCGGTAGGGAATTTGAAAGGTTTTAACGCGAACCCTGAAACGATGAGCGATGGCGAATTGTCAAGCCGGGGGATTGAAACCGGAAAAACATTGTTGCTAGAATTTAACAGCGGGGTTAGGGTAGAAGGATATCTCGCTAAAATTACCAGGAAGCATGGTGATGCAGTGTTGTTTACATTTAACAATTGCACGGTTATGTACCAGGAACAGGAATTGTTTAATCCCGGGTGGGGTACCTACGATATGGCTGTAGGCAACCGGATTATTTCAGCATACGCTGGCCCTGCCGATCCTGATGCTTATGGATTGCAATACCCGGCACCTGCTGAAAAAACGCATCATCTGAAACATACCGAAAGCACATCCAGGTTACACGATTTGTATAAAGAGGTAAGTTTGATACGCGAAAATGGAGAGAATACACTGGCGCTTTCGAATATCTGGCTTGCAGTGAAGCAACATTACCCTGATGAATGGCTGCTAACCCTCGAAATTGCCGAAATATGTGTAAAAGAAGATAATGCTTCCGGGATACTGAATGATTTGATTCAATACCTTGAGCGTAAAGGTTCGGAAACACAAGATTTAAAATGCCTGGTTGAGGACGGGCTGAAGCTTTTGCCTATAAATCAGCCGAACTGATTAAATCCACAGCAAGCAGCAATACCAGCGCTTCGTGTATGCGGTTGTCGGCAATAAGCTTGTGAGCTTTACCATGTGCATCGCTGCTGATCAGGGTTTTAACACCGCTGTGTTTTGAAGTTAAAGTTCTGAATTCGGGCGAAGATGAATATTTCTTGATTTCCGGTGCAGTGGGCATCATTTGCTGGCTGCCCAGCCTTCCCAGGTCGTTGCCGGTAAGGATAGGGCTGAGCCGAATGCTTTCGGGCAGCGAATCGACCCCAATGGCAAGTTTACTCAGTGGTTTTTCGATTGTGAACAGGGCCTGGCCCGATGCTTTTACATAATAATCGCCACCCATGCGGCCCACCAGGTTCAGCTTGCGGGTATCAATCATACCGGTTTTGTCCAGCACATTATCGTTCACATGGATCAGAAGTACTTCGCAGATAACCAGGTTGGCTGCGCCTGCCCCGGCTCCGGTCTCGATCACCTGCCTTACTTTACACTCAATTTGTACAGGTGATTCCTTCACCCTGAAGGGTTTTATTTTTTCGGAAGGAACAGGGGTAAAACCCGATTTAAAGAATTCATTTACCCCACGTGGAAATTCAGTGCTGGCCAGGTTAACCTGTTCAACCATCTGATGTGTTACAACATTAATTACAACCTCTGGAACTTCTTTAATATTAAGATAAGTGTCTTTTAGCTCGTTGGTGCGGCCGCTCCGCGACGGAGAAAAAATGAGTGTGCTGGGATTAACCCCGAAAGCATTGAAACAACTGAAAGGAGAGAGGTTGGCAATGCCTGACCCGCTGATGGTGCTTGCAAAAGCAATAGGACGCGGGGCTACTGCTGTAAGTAGTATCCGATGCAGGTGATGCGCCGGTATGGTATTGGGATCAATGATAGACATGCGTTTGCAGGATTTTTGTAGGTTGTTTATTTTCTGTTATTTAACAGGTTTTTGGGATTGATGGGATTGATGGGATTGAAGGGATTGAGGGGATTGAGGGGATTGAGGGGATTGAGGCGATTGAGGCGATTGAGGGGATTGAAGGGATTGAGGGGATTGAAGGGATTGAAAGGTTTGAATAGTTTGAAGGGTTTTAAATGTTTGATAAGGTTGAATAGTTTTGAGAATACAACGTTTCTGACTGTTATCAATAAATTTTATCGCCGCCAGGCACTCGGTACTCAGCACATAGCACTCAGCACTATGCACATAGCACTCAACTCTCAGCACTAAGCATTAAGCACATAGCACATAGCACATAGCACATAGCACATAGCACTAAGCACATAGCACTCAGCACATAGCACATAGCACACAGCACATAGCACTCAGCACTAAACACTTACATCCCCACCTGCCGGTTTTGCCGGTAAAATTTTAACCACTGCCTCGCCAAATCCAACACGGATGCCATTTTTTTCACTGAATCCATGCATAATGATGGTATCGT
Source organism: uncultured Lentimicrobiaceae bacterium (assembly GCA_964400395.1). Classification (GTDB taxonomy): domain Bacteria; phylum Bacteroidota; class Bacteroidia; order Bacteroidales; family UBA4417; genus UBA4417. The sequence continues at coordinate 11,204 of CAYNVK010000053.1, forward strand.
GATCATGAATAAATTTACGTTCGCTACCATCAGGCATTTTCAGGGGTTTGGTGCCTTTCCAGGCGAGTTCGAGCATGCTGCCATAGCTTCCGGTATTGGGCCCGCTTATGGTTCCGCTGCCACACAGATCGCCGACGCGCATGTTGCATCCGTTCACGGTATGATGCGCCAGTTGCTGGCTCATATTCCAGTACATATACCTGAAATTTGATTTACATACACTTTTCTCCGGGCTGTTTTCCGGCTTGATGAAGACTTCAAGATTTACATCAAAATTGCGGTCGCCTTCAAATTCCAGGTAGGGGAGGACTTCGGTCTGTTGGTCGGGTCCGGCACACCTGAATGGCTCAAGGGCATCGAGGGTCACCACCCAGGGTGAAATTACCGAAGCAAAGTTTTTCGAAAGGAACGGCCCGAGCGGAACATATTCCCAGCTTTGTATATCGCGTGCCGAAAGGTCGTTGAAAAGGACCATACCAAAAATGTAGTCTTCGGCCTCTGCAGTACTGATGCTTTCACCAAGCGGATTCTCCTTACCTATCACAAAAGCAGTCTCCAGTTCGAAATCGAGCTGACGGGTAGCCGTGAACTCAGGTTTTTCGGCGTCGGCCGGTTTTATCTGCCCTTTGGGGCGATGGATTTCGGCCCCGGAAACCACGATACTCGATGCCCTGCCGTGATACCCGACAGGAATATGTTTCCAGTTTGGCAGCAGCGCATTTGCAGGATCGCGAAACATGATTCCCACGTTGGTGGCATGCTCCATACTTGAGTAAAAATCGGTATAATCGCCCACCTGCAGAGGCATCAGCATAGGTATTGCCGCGGCATCATACACTGTATTTTGCCTGATAAGCGACATGTCCGTTTCGCTGATGTTTCCTGCCAGAAAACATTCCTGGATCAGGGTACGCACCCGGCAAGCCATTTTTTTACCCCGGGCGATAAAATCATTTAGCACGGTTTTCTGGAAGTCCGCAGTTTTTAAGCCCAGATGGTCGAAATAGCCAAGCCCGGCCAATCCCGACAAATCAATCGTAAAGTCACCGATACGGGTACAAATACATGGCCCATTCCCGGGAATAAGGCCAATACCAAACGGAATATTGTCCAGCGAAAAATCACTGTCGGTTTTTATCTCAATCCAGGAATTCATTATAAATAAGTGTAGTTGCTAATTTAAAATTTGTGTTTTTTTTCAGGTTCCTTGTACCTGGTCCCATGTTTCAGGAGTTTCAAAGGTTCAAGAGGTTCAAAGGGTTCAAAAGTTCGAGGGTCATTGCGAGGAGGTACGACGAAGCAACTGGTTTCTTCGCCATCCCTTAACATCAATATGCACAGAGTGAAGACACCTTTTGCTCTTAAACAATCTGTCTCCCCCTCGCCCCATCGCCCATCTCCCATCGCCCATCGCCCATTGCACA
>CAYNVK010000054.1:0-10632 GCA_964400395.1 uncultured Lentimicrobiaceae bacterium
TAAAAAAACAGAGCAATTTTTTAACATATGTTGCATCGGGGTTTTTGTTTTGCAGAAAGCAAAAGATGGGATTATTGATTTACACCTTTTTTTTAATGGATTTATCCACAAATCTATACGGATGATACACAAATAACCGCAAATGGTTGGTAAATGAAACTTTGATGTGCCAGTGGAATAATACTTAGAAATTTTTTAGAAGGGATAAGGTGTAAGATGTAAGTTTTAAGGCCTAAGATGTGATGTGTAAGGTGCAAGGAATCATCAGGCCATACAACGCTGAAACCATTAAATCCCAGGACGCGAGTACAAAGTCCCAAATTCCAAGTCCAAAGATATTTGACCTAATTCCACAATCCGAAAACTGGAACCAAAAACTCTTCAAACCCTCCAAACCCTGAAACCCTGAAACATTGAAACATTGAAACATTGAAACCCCTATTGCTGCCCCATCCTTTGTAAATACTACCCAATCAACCCAGCGAACTGGCAACCGGTAAATTAACATCTTTTCAGTGTTTCTTGTATGATTCATAAAAGTATTATACTTACTTTTGCAAAGGATTTCAAAAAAGTAACACATCTTTAAAAATCAATATATTATGACAAAAATTAAAGTTGGTATCAATGGTTTTGGTCGTATCGGCCGCCTTGTTTTCCGCGCATCAACTCTTCGCGACGATATCGATGTTGTAGCTATCAACGATCTGATCGACGCCAATTACATGGCATACATGCTGAAATACGATTCAGTTCACGGACAGTTTAAAGGTACTGTTGATGTAAAAGACGGCAACCTGATTGTTAACGGCCGCACCATACGCGTTACCGCTTGCAAAAATCCTGCCGATATCAAATGGTCGGATGTAGGCGCTGATTACGTTGCTGAATGTACCGGTTTATTCCTTACAGCCGAAACCTGTAAAGCGCATATCGATGGTGGCGCAAAACGCGTTATCATGTCGGCTCCTTCGAAGGACGATACAAAAATGTTTGTTTACGGTGTTAACCATAAAGAATATGCTGGTGAGCAAATTATCAGCAACGCTTCATGCACCACCAACTGTCTTGCTCCGCTGGTAAAAGTTATCCACGAAAATTTCGGCATTGTTGAAGGTCTCATGACTACTGTTCATGCAACCACAGCTACCCAGAAAACTGTTGACGGTCCTTCAGCCAAAGACTGGCGTGGCGGACGTGCTGCCGGTGGCAACATTATTCCTTCATCAACCGGTGCTGCAAAAGCTGCTGCAAAAGTAATTCCTGCTATGAAAGGCAAACTTACCGGTATGTCGTTCCGCGTTCCTACGCTCGACGTATCAGTTGTTGACCTTACCTGCCGCCTCGAAAAAGCAACTACCTACGACGAAATTAAAGCTGCTGTTAAAGCTGCTGCTGATGGCGAATTAAAAGGTATACTTGGATATACTGAAGATGCAGTTGTTTCGAGCGACTTCGTTGGCGATTCACGCACTTCCATTTTCGATGCCGAAGCAGGTATCATGCTCAATGCTAACTTTGTTAAACTTGTTTCGTGGTACGATAACGAGTGGGGTTATTCGAACAAAGTTCTCGATATGCTTGCTCATATGGCTACCGCTTAATCCGGTGCTTTACTAATAAAGAAAAAGAGCTGCTTTCGGGCAGCTCTTTTCATATATTGATGTTCCGCTATTATTTTGCACCGGCTTTAATGTGCGCAGGTACAAAACTTTTCGGAATTCTGGGCAAAGAACCGTTTGGCATCCTTCGGGAACTCATGACTGCATGGCCCGGCAATACAGCCGCCCTCGCAAGCCATTACTTCAATGAGTTGGCCTTCGGTCTTTTTGGTACGGGCATAATTACTGAGCATTCGCAGTTGTTTTTTATCGAGCCCGTTAACAGCCTGCACTTCGATGGGATGTTTGCTTTGCGATTGCACAGCGGCTGCGACACCTCCCGACAAACAGTATTTTCTCGAATTTTCATCAATGCTTTCGCTTAACGGAACATTGTCGCATTCCACCACCGGTATATTCCATGCATTAAGCAGGCAGGCCAGTTCCTCAAAAGTCATCACCCAATCCACATCCGGGTTTTCGCGGCCTTCCTTCCTTTTTGCAATACAAGGGCCTATAAAAACAACCGGATCACCGGCAAATTGTACCTTACATTTTTTTGCTGTGATGGCCATTGGCGATGGTGTATCCGAAACATAGGGCAGTATTTCCGGAACATGTTTGTTCGCAGCCATTACCCACGAAGCACAGCAGGAGGTTGTCATAAATTCCTGGCCTTGACCTATTTTATGGATGAGCTCTTCTGATTCGAGGCGGGTAGTCTCCATGGCTCCTTCAGCAGCCTCTGCCACGTGGGTAAAACCCAGTTGATAAAGAGCCTCAATCATGGATCCAGGTGCGGCTTTAAACTGGCCGAAAATGGAAGGTGCCACCACGGCTGTGATAGGGATTTTGTGCTTCAGATAATACATAATATCAAGCATCTCGGTAGTTTCGAGTATGGATCCAAACGGACAGGCGTTCACACATTTCCCGCAAAGGATACATTTTTTTTCATCTATTTGTTCAATGCCATTCGCGTCCTTGCTGATAGCGCCCACCGGGCACGATTCCTCACAAGGCACGGGCATATAAATGATGGAATGGTAAGGGCATAACTCCTTACAAATGCCACAGTTCACGCATCCGGCCGGGTCAATATATGCTTTGCCGTCATTAGTGCGCGAAATGGCTTTTTTGGGGCAATTATTGATACAGGGCTGAGCAATACAGCCTTTACACAGGTTGCTGATAATATAATTTGCTTTTACGCACGAGGTACAGGCTTCGTCAACTACAGTCAGAAACCTGGAAACCTTCTCAGTTCGGTCGAGTGCCATCCTGGCATAGTGCGACAGGGGATCGAGTTCATCCTTTTCATCATTGCGGTCGAAACCGAGGATAGCCATGGCCTTATATTTTACAACTGCCCTCATTTTGTGAACGCAGCAGCGCTCGTTTCCGTTCAGCCGATTGCTGATTTCGAGGGGGATACGGTCGATATTTTTACATAACTGGTCTTCGCGATATAATTCGGCCATGCGGGTCATAACATCGCGGCGAATGATCATCACGTTATTTACAAATGCCATTTTTACTTTTTTTCAGTTAAACTTCAGTTAAAAAACTGTTCCTTTCCTGTCATCCATAAGGATGAAAAGGAAAGGAACAGAATGCAGGAAAGAGGGTTATACAGAAGCTTTTCCCCGGCCTTCGTAAGCGTTGATGTACAATTCCCTGATTTCGCTGATGGAGGGATACCTTGGATTGGCACCGGTGCACTGGTCGTCGAATGCCAGTTCCGACAACTGATTCAGTTGCTCGTAGAATGCTTTTTCGGGGACACCCGCTTCCCTGATGCTTGCCGGAATGCCTACAGCGGCTTTCAGTTTATCAATGGCAACTATGAGTCCTTCCACTTTTTCCTCGGGAGTATTGCCTTGTATGCCCAGGTAATCGGCCATGCGGGCGTAGCGGTAAATGGCATCAGGGTATTTGTATTGCGGGAAAGTGGCTTGTTTGCGTGGCGAATTGGTAGCATTAAAACGGATCACATCGTTAATAATCAAGGCATTGGCAAGGCCATGCGCCACATGAAACTCGGAACCCAGCTTGTGTGCCATGGAGTGGCAAACCCCCAGGAATGCGTTGGCAAAGGCAATTCCGGCCAGGGTAGCTGCATAATGCATTTTTTCGCGGGCTTTCTGGTTTTCGCTGCCTTCTTTAACTGATTGCTCGAGGTATTTGAAAATGAGCCGGGCAGCCTCCAGGGCATAAGGATTGGTAAACTCGGTTGCAAATACCGATACCATGGCTTCCAGCGAATGCGTAAGCGCATCAATCCCCGACCAGGCAGCCAGTTTTGCGGGCATAGTCATTACAAATTCCGGATCGATGATGGCCATGTTGGGTGTAAGCGAGTAATCGGCAATCGGATATTTGATACCGGTTTTTTCGTCGGTTACCACCGCAAATGGCGTTACTTCCGAACCTGTACCCGAGGTGGTGGGTATGGCAACCATCATGGCTTTTTTGCCCAGCTCGGGGAAGGCATAAATGCGTTTGCGGATGTCCATAAAACGGAGAGCCAGGCCCTCGAATTCCATTTCAGGATGTTCGTACATCAGCCACATTATTTTAGCGGCATCCATGGCAGACCCACCCCCCAGTGCAATAATAATATCGGGCTGAAAAGTACTTATGTTTGCCAGTCCTTTCTTTACGGTTGCCAGCGTTGGATCGGGTTCAACCTCATAAAAAATATTGGTTTCAATTTGAAGGTTACCCAGGTGCTGAACCACCTTTTCGCAATATCCCAGGTCGTAAATGGGTTTGTCGGTAACAATAAAGGCTCTTTTTTTACCGGCCAGATCAGTTAGCGCCACGGGCAGACAACCGGTTTTAAAGTATATTTTTTCGGGCATGCGCAGCCAAAGCATATTTTCTCTCCTTTCGGCGTTTGTTTTTATATTGATCAGGTGTTTTATCCCTACGTTTTCGCTCACCGAGTTCCCGCCCCACGAACCGCAACCCAGGGTAAGCGATGGCTCAAGCCGGAAATTGTAAATATCGCCTATGGCTCCCTGCGATGCGGGCATATTGATAAGCAAACGACCGGCTTTTATCAGCGAACTGAAGGACTCAATCCGCTCCTTGTTGTTCGGATTGGTGTAAAGCACCGAGGTGTGGCCGATGCCGCCGAATTTTACAAGCTGGGTGGCAATAAGCTCGGCGGTTTTAAAATCGTCGGCCTTGTAAAGAGCCAGGATGGGCGAAAGTTTCTCGTAGGTAAATGGCTCGTTAGCACTGATTTCGATGGTTTCGCCGATCAGAACCTTTGTGTTTTCGGGTACTGCAACGCCCGACATTTGCGCAATATGGTAAGCCGATTGTCCCACGATGGCCGAATTCAGGTGGCCGTTTACCAGCATGGTTTTGCCTACTTTTTCTTTTTCTTCGGCATTAAGGATATACGCGTTATTCTCGGCCAGTAATTGTTTTACCGTATCGTATACGCTTTTAACAACTACCAGCGATTGTTCCGAAGCGCAAATCATACCGTTATCAAAGGTTTTCGACATCAGCACCGAGCTCACAGCCATTTTCAGATTTGCAGTTTCATCAATAATAGCAGGCGTATTACCGGCACCTACACCAATGGCAGGTATACCCGACGAATACGCAGCCTTTACCATGCCCGGTCCGCCGGTGGCAAGGATCAGGTTCAGGTCGCGGTGGTGCATCAGGTACTGCGAGGCTTCAACGGTGGGTGTTTCTATCCAGCCAATGATACCTTCGGGTGCCCCGGCTTCCACGGCTGCATTCAGTATTACGCGGGCAGCTTCAATGGTTGAGCGGGCAGCCCTGGGATGTGGCGAAAAAATGATGCCGTTACGGGTTTTCAGCGATATAAGCGCTTTAAAAATAGCCGTAGAGGTTGGGTTGGTGGTGGGAACAATTCCTGCAATAACACCCACCGGTTCGGCGTATTTGCGGATCCCGAAAGTGTGATCTTCCTCAATGAGGCCCACTGTTTTTTCGTCCTTGTACTTGTTGTAAATGTATTCGGAAGCAAACTGGTTTTTAATAACCTTGTCTTCAATTACGCCCATGCCGGTTTCTTCAACAGCCATGCGTGCCAGCCTGATGCGGTTAGCCGAAGCAGCAAAGGCAGCCTTCCTGAAAATTTCATCCACCTGTTTTTGTGAAAACGAGCGGTATATTTTCTGTGCTTTTACCACTTGTTGTATGGTTTGTTCAATGGCGGCAAACCTGTTTTCGATGTTTATTTCGAGGTTTACCGGGGCTTTCTCCTCGTTTATTACGGTTGTTATATTTTCTGTCTTTTTCATAATTTTCTGTTTTGCATTAAACTGCTGGTTGGTTGGTAAGGGAATACAGGTATTCTACAATTTTACCGCGGGTAGCCTGCGAAATCAGTTTTCCGTTAACTTCCACATATGGGGGCAGGGGCTTGGCGTTCAACGAATCACAACCCAGGCAAACGGCGGCTTCAACATAAACTTTTGATTTCAGGTCTTCAGGCAGCTGGTCTTTCAGATCTTTCAGCTCATGGTTTCCCATAACATAGCATTGGGTTCCAACGCAGATTTTTATTTTAATTTTCTTTTCCATAGTGTTGATTATATGTATTGTACATTCACTTGTTTCAGGTATTTTTCTTCCAGTATCCTGATGATGCGTTTAATCACGTTCCGCCTTATTTCCAGCTCGACCGGCAGGTTTGGGTCCTGGTGAGCCATATTTACGCAGGTACCAACCAGGAAATGAATTACATCTGCATTCATCAGATACCGCACAATATCTGCGGCGGGCCCCATCCAGGGGATTTCCTGGTTTTGTATTTTCTTTAGCATTTCGAGTACTTTTTCGAGTGTGAGGATGCCTTCGGTTACCAGGTCGATGCCTTGCATGGTAAAAGCAGGGGGGAGGCCATGACTCATTTTGTCAATAGGCTCGGGCACAATTTCTTTTTGCAGTTCTCTGGAAATAATTTTGGCAGTAGTGCCCCCGCATAGAATTTTGTTTCCCTTAAATCCCGACACCGCTTTTGCCAGGTATTTATCTTTCGAGGGGGTAAACGGCGGACCTGAGCAAACCAGCAGCTGCCTGGGTTGGCGACGGTAAAATACGGCGCAGCTGGCATCATCCTTCAACTGGTAAATGTCGTTTTTGGATGCTTTTTTTACTATTAACATGGCCAGTTCGCTGGCTGATATTAATTGTTGGGAAACGTTTTTATCTGTTACAAACTGCTGCAGGTTTTTACTTCCCCAGCCAAACGGCATATTTGCATTTCCTATTCCCGATTGGGTTATCCCGTCCGAAACCACCACCAGCCGGTCGTTTTCGAGCAGGTTGAAAGTTGAAACCTCCAGTTCCTTGAGCTTACCCGACTGGTTTAGCTGCATGGTTGTGCGTTCGGGGTTCACAATGCTGCCGTTTCGATCAATAAAAAAGGAAGGGTTCCCGTATTCGATTACCGTGGTATCGCCTTCAAAATCCACATCTACAATTGTGAAGGTTGAATAGCTGATTCCCCTGATGCTGTCAATAGGCAATGTATCCATAACCCATTTGGCAGCGTTTACAATGGGTTCGTGATGCAGGCGGAAATTCAGCGCCATCGATGCAGTGAGCGATGAGAGCACACTGGCTTTAATACCACTGCCCAACCCGTCGGAAAGCACTGCCACATAACGGTTTTCGCCGGCAACTTTTTTGGATAGAAATGTATCGCCGCAAACCACTTTGCCATGTTTGTTCAGCTGGTAAGCTCCTATTTCGATGATCAGGTCGGTATCAGCCATGTTACATGATGTTATAATCGTTCAACGTTTCAGGTCCTTCGGATTCGATAATGGAATTAAGCATCGACTCGGTGAACGAGGCATTTTCTCCCAGCAGGTATGCAATTTTTTGTACCACCTGCATGTTCTGGTGTATTACCTGTTTTACCGATTGTTTAATCATATCGTTCCTTACCTCGGGTTCATACATATTCTGGATTACCCCGCAAACAATTTTTTTGGGCTGAATGGTCACCACCGATACATGTAGCATCATTTGTTGTGAGCGAATGGTGTGTTCAATCATTTCTTCGCCCGTTTGAAGCACCGAGGTAAACATTTTGTGAAAGGGTACCAGTTTTTTCAGATCGGCTTTTTCGAGGCTGTTTGTCGATTCGTGCAGGGCGAGTACTTCGCCTCCGAGTATTTCGGCAAACTTTTTATTCGAATCAATAATTCGCAGGTTCTCATCGGCTATTACTACGCCGTAGGGTATTTTTTTCAGAAGAACCGATGCTTTGCCTTGTGCCACCTGCCGGGTATACGAAGCACACATCATACGTTCGGCTTTACCTTCAACCATAGCATGGGCAAAATCCCTGCAACTGTCGTAGCCGCAGGCACCGCAGTTTAATTCGTCAGCCGGGTTAAATTTTCCCGCGGCATGCAGGGCGCTGGTTATTTCGTCGTCGCAGGCATATTTTTTATCGCTGATGGTAATCTCCTCGAAACTGGCTGTTACTTCGCCCGTAATGGTGGCGGGTTGTTTTTGTGGTTTCAGGTTTCGGGTTGTAGCCAATACCATTTGCCGTTTATACGCGGCTGATGCATTGCTGATTGTGCCCGGGCCTTTGATGCATCCACCTTCGCAAACCAGCAGCTCAAGGAAAATTTTATCAGTTGTAGTCCAGTCTTTTATATCGGCAAGTACATCTTTTATCTGGTTAATTCCCGAAAACGACATATACGATAATTCGGTCACTTCCGCCTTCGATTTCAGGTTGGCAATCATGCCTCCATCCACGGGGAAAAAGTTTCCTTTGCCTGCAGGATAAGGGATAAACGATTTTCCGGGAACGGCAATGGTTTTCTCCCACCCTGGCAGTTCGTGGTTAAGCATTGTCTTCAGATCGTTGAAAGTAAGTGCAAGGTCTGCATAAGCCGGGCTGGCTTCAGTTTTTTTTGCGATACACGGACCAAAGAAGACAACATGAATATCCTGCCCGTAAATTTCGCGCAACATCTGCCCGTGTGCCTGCATGGGCGAAAGAACCGGCACCAGGTTTTGTTTTAGTTCCGGATAATGCCTGCACACCAGTTGAACCACCGATGGACAACAGGACGAAATATAGATACCGCTCTTTTGCTCCGAAATCCATTTTGCAGTTTGCCGCGACACAACCTCGGCTCCCAGTGCCGTTTCGGAAACGCCGTAAAAACCAAGCTTCGAAAAAATGACCGATAACTGCCCCGATGACATGCCCGGGAATTCGCTTACCCACGAAGGTGCCAGGCTCACCACAACCTTAGCCCGCGATTTGCGGAAATCTGAAAGCCTTGGCATATCGTTGCGAACTTTTTTGGCTTCCACAGGGCAAACCAATACACAGTGCCCGCAATAAATACACTGTCCCGGAATAATGGAGGCACTCCCGCCTTCAATCTTTATGGCCTTTACAGGACATTGACGCAGGCATTTGTAACAATCCTGGCAATCGTTTTTTTCGGTGTAAATCGGCTGAAGGCAGTTCATGGGCGGCTTTTGTTACAATGGGTTATGCTTTTTCGAAAACAGTATTCAGTATGCCTTCCAGCTTTTCGGGATCCACTTCATGGTACATAATGCCGTCAATTTCAATGTTCGGACCGCTGCTGCATTTATCAATACACAAGTGGCCGGCAAAATCAACGCTCTCCGTGATATCGTGCTGTTTCAGAAATTGCTCAATATACTCCAGGTTGCTTTGTTTGCCTTTCGAAAAACAGGAACTTCCAAGGCATATCCGGATTTTGTGTGGCTTTTGTGGAGGCTTGTTGAGGATTGGAATATTTCCATTTGAATTAAGTGTGCGCATCTGTTGGATCAATCTGGGTTAATCTTCATTGTTAATTGATTCACAACTAAGCAATCGGCATGCCACTTTTTATAAAGTATACGTAATCAATAGGTTATAATCAGATAATAAGATTTTGAATGCAAATTCATATTACAAACCAAAGATCGGTGCTGCCAATGCTTGGCACAACGATACAAATACTTAATAGTCAGAGTATTTACGTGAAATGCATTAAAATGAAAAACATCACCCAGCCGGGTTGCAAAAAAAAAGTGTCCTGACTCAGGACACTTTTGGCTTAAACCTGCTGTTAAGAAACAGGACAGTGTTCAGTTTCAGGACAGTTGCCTAACTGCCGAAGGTGGAAACATGAAGCAGGTCGTACTTTTTCATTTTCTGGTACAGGGTGTTACGGCTGATACCAAGCGCTTCGGCCGATTTCGAAATATTATTTTCAAAATGTCGGATGGTTTTCAGAATATTGTTTTTCTCGTTTTCCTCGAGGCTGAATATCTGGTTGTTTTCGGTTGCAGATTCACTGTGTAACGATTTTGAGATGGTAAAAGCATCCGAAGCATGCGATATCTGGTTCCTGTCGAGATTACCCCTGAGTATTACGGCTCGTTCCATCAGGTTTTCCAGTTCACGTATATTCCCGGGCCAGTTGTATTGCAACAGTGCATCGAGGAGCTCAGGTTTTAATTCAGGAATCGGGATGTCAAAACGCGAAGATATTTTCTTCAGGAAATGGTTTACCAGCGGCAGGATGTCGTCGCGGCGGTCGCGCAAAGGGGGAATCTGTACTTCAAACACATTGAGCCTGTAATACAGGTCGAGCCTGAAACGTCCTGCTTTCACTTCCTCCTCCAGGTTTTTATTGGTAGCAGCCAGTATTCTTACATTTACAGGGATGGGTTTATTGCTTCCTACCCTGATCACTGCTTTTTCCTGAATGGTGCGTAATAGTTTTACCTGCATTTCAAGCGGCATTTCACCAATTTCATCGAGAAAAAGGGTGCCATTGTTAGCCAGCTCGAACTTACCGGTTTTGCCTCCTTTTTTGGCGCCTGTAAATGCGCCTTCCGAATAGCCGAACAATTCGCTTTCGATCAGCGACTCAGAAATGGCTCCGCAGTTGATGGCGACAAATGCCTGTTTCTGCCGGGGGCTGGCGCTGTGTATTGCCTGTGCAATAATCTCCTTGCCGGTTCCTGATTCGCCGCT
>CAYNVK010000054.1:10732-12465 GCA_964400395.1 uncultured Lentimicrobiaceae bacterium
ACCGCAGGCCAGTCGGGGAAAATACTTTCAATGGGCTTGTCGATTAAATCAAGCCGCCTGGTATTAATGGTGCGGCAGGCAGTGTCGTTTACCCAAAGGATGCGGTCGTTCAGATCCATGGCAAAGAGGCCATTGGTGAGGTTATTCATCATCGAGAAAGCAAACTGGTTGCTGTTGTGCAGTTGCTTCTGGATATTTACGTTGTTTATTCTGTATTCAATGGCCGAAACGGTTGCTACTACCAGTCCCAGGGTGTGCGGGTGGGCCAGCTCGCTCTTGCCCGTAAGGTTAAGCATGCCTATTGTCTGACCATTCGAATCGTGAATAGGGCAGGCTGAGCAGGTGACATGCTGAAAAATATTCATAAAATGCTCGCTTGCGGTAACCTGTATCGGACTGTCTTCCGAAAGGGCAGTGCCAACGGCATTGGTGCCAACACTCTTTTCAGCCATCAATGCCCCGGGTACCAGATTTTGCCGCGAGGTTTCATCCAGTGTTTCGATATCACCTTCAATTTCGAGAATGCGCCCGGTTTTATCGGTAAGTATAATGATGAAGCCCGATCCTTTCAGGAAGTCGTACAACGATTCAATGATCGGGGAAGTGATTTCGAGCAGTTCGGCATTTTCTTTCAAAAGCCTTTTTACCTGCGCTTCGGATAGAAATTGTTTCGCCGATGCACCTCCTTTGGTGAGGCCAAATTCCTTGCTCCGCTTATGCGATTGGTGGATTATTTCGGTATGCGTCTTTCCCATGTTCAGGTTTTCACAATTCAGTGCAAAGGTACTGCTTATCTTTTACAGCCGGATTCACAAAACCATATCGGGCGGAACCTTTACCAGCCGGGTATGGTTCAGCATAAATTTTATTAATGATATTCAGCTTAAGGGGGATTTGACGGCTTGTAGATTATACTTTTATTCCGTCAGTTGCTGCAAGCATTAGGTTATTCGCCAGCTTTTAAATTTACAGCCTGATTTACCTGATGATGGTGATGCTGCCCTTTATGGTGCGCTTATTTGTGCCGTTTAAGGTAAGTTCGTAAACATCGCATACATAATAATATACGCCGTCGCTGGCATCCTGGTTGGTACCTTGTATTTTCCCATCCCACCTGATGTTGGGATCCTGCGTTGAGAAGACCATGTTGCCCCAGCGATTGAATATCTGCAAATCTATTTTTTCGACAGATGAATACGGGAAAGGAATCAGGATGTCATTCTTTTCATCGTTATTTGGGGTAAATACGTTGGGGATGCTGTATGTGCCACACACAGTACTTTCAATACAAACCGTGTCGCTGGGCGAGCTTTGGTTGCCGGCGGCATCAACCGCCATTACTGAATAACAACCTGCAATACTTCCTGAATTAGTATGAGTATAAGGTGAAGCCGATACAGAATCTAGCCTGATCCAGTTCGTGTTTTGGGGCGGCCGATAAAAAATTACATATTTTACAACGTCTTGTTCGCAAGTGCTGAGAGGATCTTTCCAGCTGAGTATATTTTGTGAAAGCTCGCATTGGGTTTCGACGGAAAGAACCGGGGTACAAGGCTTTTCGTTATCAATTGGCGCGGAGCAGGCTTCCTGCGAGAAGTTGATAAGCGGGTCAGTTATGCCCGGAGTGCCGTAAGTTCCTATAACTTTCACCTGGTAGCAATACGATTTCCCGTTTTCGATTTCAGTGTCGGTATAAGTCGGCGTAAATGATTTGCCTATGGACTCAAATTCAA